>NZ_JABWMS020000012.1:0-93258 GCF_013369155.2 Escherichia sp. 94.0001
GTGCTTTATAAACATAAAGTCACAACACATTCTATATTCATATTAATTAATGGCGCATTAAAAAAAATTATATTATTCTTAACTCAAATCCATTAGCTAAATAAGATTATATTCTTCACTCACAACCGTAACAAAAATAATATTATCGAAAGTTAAAGTTGGGACTATCAAATTTCGCTCATTTCAAACATACATTGTGATTTTTGCAATCATCTTAATCTTAGGGCCTATCATCATATGTTAAAATTTTGTCAATCATAGAAAAGAATCTTGGTCACCTATCATGCGTTATAAATGTGCAACTGGCTTCCTGCAGATGCTCTTAACTTCTACAGCAGGATTTATACCAGCGTTTCAGAACTATCATATTTACCTTAAATGATCATTTCAGTCTTATAACACGCTCAGCCTCACAAATGGTTTACACTGTCTATTGTTTGGGTAATTTAAGTAAGTCAGCTACGATCAACCTTGAATGGGGAGCCAGCAATGGACTTAAGCCTAATCGGGTCTTCAGATTGTTTCAGAATTGTATAAAAAACAATGTATTAAATAATCTGATTGTTTTTGGTCATAGTGTGACGCAGAAAGCAAGCCAATAAGGAAATGATTATGCGCTACCGTTCACTATCTCTACTTATTCCATGTGCACTGCTGCTGAGTGCCTGTACCACCGTCACGCCAGCTTATAAAGATAACGGCCCCCGCACCGGTTCCTGTGTCCAGGGTGGACCTGACAGCGTGGCTCAACAATTCTATGACTACCGCATTCAACATCGCAGCAATGACATTACCGCTCTGCGCCCCTATTTGAGTGACAAACTGGCAACCCTACTTAGCGATGCCAGCCGCGATAATAGTCATCGTGAATTGTTAAGCAGCGATCCGTTCTCCAGTCGAACCACCTTGCCAGACAGCGCCCACGTTGCCAGTGCATCGACTATCCCTAATCGTGATGCCCGTAACATTCCTTTGCGCGTGGATCTCAAACAGGGTGACCAGGGCTGGCAGGATGAAGTGTTAATGATTCAGGAAGGCCAGTGTTGGGTGATTGACGATGTGCGCTACTTAGGCGGCAGCGTTCATGCCACAGCAGGTACACTCCGTCAGTCAATCGAGAATCGCTAACGCCTTGATCAACCAATAACCCCCGTAAATTGTCCGGCATTTCGTGAGGAATGCCGACATTTATGCTCGCCGCCCACCACCCCCGTTATTTTGTGCTATGTTTAGTGAATAATGCGCTTTGCTTTTAACTTTTAAAGCAGAAATATTGCATAATTATTCTGTCAAAGGTACTATCTTCGACCTCAATAGCTATCAGACTGCCAGTATACGAGTGTCAATGAGTATTCAATTAAACGGCATTAATTGCTTTTACGGCGCGCATCAGGCGCTGTTCGATATCACGCTGGATTGCCCACAGGGCGAAACGCTGGTGTTACTTGGCCCCAGTGGCGCGGGTAAAAGCTCGCTGCTGCGTGTACTCAATCTGCTTGAGATGCCGCGCTCCGGTACGCTCAACATTGCAGGCAACCATTTCGATTTCACTAAAACGCCCTCAGACAAAGCGATTCGCGATCTGCGTCGTAACGTCGGTATGGTGTTTCAACAATACAACCTGTGGCCGCACCTCACCGTGCAGCAAAACCTGATTGAAGCGCCCTGCCGTGTACTGGGATTGAGTAAAGATCAGGCGCTGGCCCGTGCAGAAAAATTGCTGGAACGTCTGCGCCTGAAACCTTTCAGTGATCGCTATCCGCTGCATCTTTCTGGTGGTCAGCAGCAGCGTGTTGCTATTGCGCGTGCGTTGATGATGGAACCGCAGGTACTGCTGTTCGATGAACCGACCGCCGCGCTGGACCCGGAAATTACGGCACAAATCGTCAGCATCATTCGTGAGCTGGCAGAAACCAATATTACCCAGGTGATCGTCACCCACGAAGTGGAAGTGGCGCGTAAAACCGCCAGCCGTGTGGTGTATATGGAAAATGGTCATATCGTAGAACAAGGCGACGCGCGCTGCTTTACCGAGCCGCAAACCGAAGCATTTAAAAACTATCTCTCTCACTAAGATTCGGGATAACAACAATGAAAAAAGTTCTGATTGCCGCGTTAATTGCAGGTTTTAGTCTTTCCGCCACAGCTGCCGAAACTATTCGTTTTGCCACCGAAGCCTCCTATCCTCCGTTTGAATCAATGGATGCAAACAACCAGATCGTTGGTTTTGACGTCGACCTGGCGCAGGCATTGTGTAAAGAGATTGATGCGACCTGCACTTTCTCTAACCAGGCGTTTGACAGCCTGATCCCAAGCCTGAAATTCCGTCGCGTAGACGCGGTGATGGCTGGTATGGATATCACCCCGGAGCGTGAAAAGCAGGTGCTGTTTACCACGCCGTACTATGACAACTCTGCCCTGTTTGTGGGTCAACAAGGTAAATACACCAGCGTTGATCAGCTGAAAGGCAAAAAAGTCGGCGTTCAGAACGGGACGACGCACCAGAAATTCATTATGGATAAACATCCGGAAATCACCACGGTTCCTTATGATAGCTACCAGAACGCAAAACTCGATCTGCAAAACGGTCGTATCGACGGCGTTTTTGGTGACACCGCAGTGGTAACCGAATGGCTGAAAGATAACCCGAAACTGGCGGCTGTCGGCGACAAAGTGACCGATAAAGATTACTTCGGTACTGGCCTCGGCATCGCGGTACGTCAGGGCAACACTGAACTGCAGCAGAAATTCAACACTGCGCTGGAAAAAGTGAAGAAAGATGGCACTTACGAAACCATCTACAACAAATGGTTCCAGAAGTAATACCTGATGAATGAATTTTTTCCTTTAGCAAGCGCCGCCGGGATGACCGTCGGCCTTGCCGTTTGTGCATTGATTGTCGGACTGGCGCTGGCGATGTTCTTTGCGGTGTGGGAGTCAGCAAAATGGCGTCCTGTCGCGTGGACAGGTTCAGCACTGGTGACGATTCTGCGCGGTCTGCCAGAAATTCTGGTGGTGCTGTTTATCTATTTTGGCTCCTCGCAGTTACTGCTGACGCTTTCGGATGGCTTCACCATCAATCTTGGGATCGTACAGATCCCGGTGCAGATGGACATTGAGAACTTCGACGTTAGCCCGTTCCTGTGTGGGGTTATCGCCCTGTCGCTACTGTATGCCGCCTATGCCTCGCAAACCCTGCGTGGCGCACTGAAAGCGGTGCCGGTGGGCCAGTGGGAATCCGGTCAGGCGCTGGGGCTGTCGAAATCGGCTATCTTTTTCCGCCTGGTGATGCCGCAGATGTGGCGTCATGCGCTGCCTGGTCTCGGTAACCAGTGGTTGGTACTGCTGAAAGATACCGCGCTGGTCAGTTTGATAAGTGTGAATGATTTAATGCTGCAAACTAAAAGCATTGCCACCCGTACTCAGGAGCCGTTTACCTGGTACATTGTGGCAGCAGCGATCTATCTGGTGATTACCCTGCTCAGTCAGTACATTCTCAAACGCATTGACCTGCGCGCGACACGTTTTGAGCGGAGGCCTGGCTGATGCTTGAGTATTTACCCGAACTGATGAAAGGGCTGCACACCAGCCTGACGCTGACGATTGCCTCGCTGATTGTGGCGCTAATTCTGGCGTTGATTTTTACCATCATCCTGACGCTGAAAACGCCGGTACTGGTGTGGCTGGTGCGGGGCTATATCACGCTGTTTACCGGTACGCCGCTGCTGGTGCAGATCTTCCTGATTTACTACGGTCCAGGCCAGTTCCCGACGTTACAGGAATATCCGGCACTGTGGCATCTGTTATCAGAACCGTGGTTATGCGCGCTGATTGCATTGTCACTGAACAGTGCCGCGTATACCACGCAGCTGTTTTACGGTGCAATTCGTGCGATCCCGGAAGGCCAGTGGCAATCCTGTAGTGCCCTGGGGATGAGCAAAAAAGATACGCTGGCGATCCTGCTGCCGTATGCCTTTAAACGCTCACTCTCTTCTTATTCCAACGAAGTTGTGCTGGTGTTTAAAAGTACCTCTCTGGCTTACACCATTACGCTGATGGAAGTGATGGGTTACAGCCAGTTGTTGTACGGACGCACCTACGATGTCATGGTGTTCGGCGCGGCGGGAATTATTTACCTGGTCGTCAACGGCCTGCTGACACTGATGATGCGTTTGATCGAGCGCAAAGCGCTGGCGTTCGAGCGACGGAATTGACATGGCTGCATGCTGATGCCAGATGATTTGTAGGTCTGATAAGACGCGCCAGCGTCGCATCAGACACCAGCACGGTGCCTATGCCGGATGCGGCGTGTACGCCTTATCCGGCCTACATAGTGCATAAAATCATATGATGAAGACGGACAACCCACTAAGTTGTCCGTCTTTTTTTATTCATTATGAATTATTTAATCATATTTATTGCATATAAATTCACTTAATGGCATTGTTATCTCATGCCGCAGACACGGCCAAAAATCATAAGATTGACAGACGGGAGTTCCATCATGAAAAAGTTAGTTCTTGCCGCTTTACTTTCATCCTGTGCATTCGGCGCTTCTGCCGCAGAGAAAATCAATTTCGGCGTATCAGCGACCTATCCTCCCTTTGAATCTATAGGTGCTAATAATGAGATTGTCGGCTTTGATATCGACCTGGCAAAAGCGTTATGCAAACAGATGCAGGCAGAATGTACTTTTACCAATCACGCTTTCGACAGCCTCATCCCGTCACTGAAATTCAGAAAATATGACGCCGTTATCTCCGGTATGGATATCACGCCGGAGCGTAGCAAGCAGGTATCATTTACCACGCCCTACTACGAAAACTCAGCTGTTGTGATTGCCAAAAAAGATACCTACAAAACGTTTGCCGACCTGAAAGGCAAACGCATTGGGATGGAAAACGGTACAACGCACCAGAAATATATTCAGGATCAACACCCGGAAGTAAAAACTGTCTCCTATGACAGTTATCAAAATGCCTTTATCGACCTGAAAAATGGTCGTATTGATGGGGTATTTGGTGACACAGCGGTGGTTAATGAATGGCTGAAAACCAATCCACAACTGGGCGTTGCAACAGAGAAAGTAACCGACCCGCAGTACTTCGGCACCGGTCTGGGCATCGCTGTACGTCCGGATAATAAAGCCCTGCTGGAAAAACTGAATAACGCACTGGCAGCGATTAAAGCAGATGGTACGTATCAGAAAATCAATGACCAGTGGTTCCCGCAGTAATCGGGACTGATGACAAAAGTAAGATTGCCTGATGCGCTACGCTTATCAGGCCTACATTTACCCTGCAATGCATTGATTTAGCACGATTTTGTAGGCCGAACAAGGCGCTCACGCCGCATCCGACATGAACAACGCGCACCTTATCAGCAATCTGAAGCCGCAGCCGCGGCTTTTTTATTGCTTCACCAACAGTGTCAGCACTTCATAGTGCGCGGTGTGCGGGAACATATCAAAAAGCTGTACCCGTTCAATACGATAACCTGACAGTTCGCGGATATCTTTGGCCATCGTTTGGGCGTTACAGCTGGAGTAGATGATAAAACGCGGAGCCATCGTTGAAAGATAATCACACAGCGGTTTACCAATGCCGCGGCGCGGCGGGTTAACCAGCACCAGCTCCGGCACCTCCCCCTGAGCGGTGGCAAACTGAGTGGAGTCCAGCGCCTGAAATTGCAAACGCGTTAAGCCCAGTTCAGCAGCTGACTGCTTCGCACAGGCAATGGCCTCTGGCGCAATTTCGATCCCGGTTAACTGCATGTCAGGCGTCGCGCAGTGTAAACCAAAGCCGCCCACGCCACAGAACAGATCCCACATATGTTTAACCGGCAACTGTCGTACCCAGTCGCGCGCAGTAGCGTACAGCTGGCTGGCGACCACCGGATTAGTCTGGAAGAAACTTTGTGGACGGATCCACAGCGGCACATCGTTAAAACGCTCCGCCAGCGCCTGTTGTTCGGTCAGGTAAATCTCCGTTTCCCCTTCCATAATCGCCATATGTATCGGCTGAATGTTGACGGTAATAACTTTCAGCTGCGGCAGTTGTTCCTGTAACCACGGCAGCGCCTTACGCAGTTGTGCCAGCTTGGTTTCGGAACGCAGTACAAAGCGCAGCATCATGCCACCATCGCTCTGGCTTTCAGTCAGCAGAATGTATTTCAGTTCGCCACGCTTACGCGCCACATTGTAGGGGGTTAGCCCCGCACGGGCGATAAACGGTTTTAGCGACGCAAAAACGGGCGCAAATGAGGCAGGATAAAGCGGGCAATCGCAAAGGTCTTCTGGTGTGCCGTCGCGATGCAGCATACCGAGCAGTGGTTTTTCAACGCTACCACTCACCACCATTTTGGCTTTATTACGAAACCCTTGCTCCGGGCCTGACACCGGCGCGCACCATTCCTCAACCGAAAAGTCGGCGAGCAGATTTTTAAGATCGGCGGTTTTAGCGGAGAGTTGCTCTGGAATCAGCTGCGTTATCCACTGACAGGAACGACAGCGACCCGCGTCGTAAAGTGCGCACTGCATACATTGACCTTCACATCATCAGGGGCGACGATTATACACATTATTGCAACTGGAAGAACCGCCGACTGGTTGAGGGAACGAACAGTAGCAACAGGATGAGCATATCCGGCAACTTCTGCAGCATCAGGCTATGGAAGATTTCACGTTTTGATTCACCGGGAATGCTGAACAGCTCCGGATAACCATACCCCAGCGAAGCCGCCCACAAATAACTGGCGGCCGTGATTTGTGTCAACAGATACAGCCAGCGCGCCCAGCGACGCCCTTTCACCAGTGAAAACGCACACCAGATCTCAATGAAAACCAGCACCAGGCTGCTTAAAAAGACCAGTGTTAAACTCCAGGTTTGTACACTGCGATGAATGAACTCGCCAATACCGCGCACGCCCAGCGTATTGAAAATCATCAGCACGTCGAGGCCACGGATCATAATAATGGCGAGCGCCGCCACCTGCACCAGCGCAGGCACATTCAGGCGAGCATGAGATGAAGATGTTTTCTTAAAAAATCCCAACGTTTCGTCTTCCATGAAAACAATGCCGCGACATGCGCGGCATTATGTAGCCAGGTTGGCAAATTTTAGTGTCTTCAGCCACGTCTTGCACGCTGGATGTCGCGTATCCGCTGTTTTTCTGCGCGCGCCATCAGATACCAGGCGATAAATCCGACAATTCCGACCGCGCCGAGGATCAATGTTGCCAGGGCGTTGATTTCCGGATTTACCCCCATCCGCACGCTGGAGAAGACCAGCATCGGTAACGTGGTGGCTCCTGGCCCGGAAACAAAGCTGGCAATCACCAGATCGTCGAGCGACAGAGTAAAAGCCAGTAACCAGCCAGAAATGATCGCGGGCATGATCATCGGTAGCGTAATGACGAAAAACACTTTCAGTGGCGTCGCACCAAGATCCATCGCTGCTTCTTCTATCGAGCTATCCAGTTCCCGCAGACGCGACGAAATAACGACTGCCACATAAGCCGTACAGAAAGTGACATGCGCCAGCCAGATGGTGAGCATACCTCGCTCCGCAGGCCAGCCAATGGCATGAGCAAGCGCGACGAATAACAACAATAGCGACAAGCCCGTGATGACATCTGGCATCACCAGCGGCGCGGTGATCATAAAGGCAAAACCATTTGATCCGCGAAACCTGCCAAAGCGCACCAGCACGACCGCCGCAATCGTCCCGAGGATCGCCGCCGCCGTCGCCGCACAGGCCGCAATTGTCAGGCTTAAACCAACCGCACTCATCATCGCGTCATCGCGCAATAATTCGCCATACCAGCGCGTTGACCAGCCGGCCCACACCGTCACCAGCTTCGAGCTGTTGAATGAATAGATCACCAGCATCAGCATTGGCGCGTAGAGAAAGGTGAAGCCCAGCAGCAAAATCACAATCCGCCAGGGCGAACGAACCACCGGTAAATTATTCATCCGTGTTCTCCCACGCTTTTTTGCTGATGCTTGTGGAACCACATTATCGGCACAATTAGCAGCAGCAACATGATGATCGCTACCGCCGAGGCCACCGGCCAGTCGCGGTTATTGAAAAACTCCTGCCACAGCACGCGCCCGATCATGATGCTGTCCGGGCCACCGAGCAGTTCAGGGATCACAAACTCGCCCACAGCCGGGATAAACACCAGCATCGATCCGGCAATAATCCCGCCTTTGGTCAGCGGCACGATCACAGTAAAGAACGTTTTCAGCGGTCGTGCACCGAGATCCAGTGCCGCTTCCACCAGCGAATAATCAATACGAATCAACGCGGTATAAATCGGCAGCACCATAAACGGTACATAGGCATAAACAATGCCGATATAAACAGCCAGGTTTGTATGCAGAATGGTCAGCGGCTGGTCGATAACCCCCAGCCATAGCAGAAAGTTATTCAGCACGCCGTTATTTTTTAATATTCCCATCCAGGCATAAACGCGGATCAGAAACGAGGTCCACGACGGCAGGATCACCAGCAGCAATAAGATATTGCGGGTCGAAGGCTTACTGTGCGCCACCGCCCACGCCAGCGGATAGCCGATCAGTAAACAACAAATTGTCGAAATCGCCGCTACCTGTAACGACTGGAGATATGCATCGAAATAGAGCGGATCGTCAGTCAGTTGCAGGAAATTACCAAGATTGAGGGTGATGGAAAGTTGCCCGTCAGCCCACTCCATCAGTTCGGTATAAGGTGGAATAGCGCGCGCCATCTCCGCCAGGCTTATTTTAAATACAATCAGAAATGGCAGCAGAAACAGTAAGATCAACCAGATATACGGCAACGCAATGACCAGTTTGCGCCCATGCTTCATTTGCAGCTGCGACAACCACAGCTTAAATCCGCCCGGCGGTTTCGACTGGGCAGCAGGTTCAAGTGTACTCATCTTTGCTCCTTAAACCGTCAACACCACACAGCTGTCCACTTCCCAGCACAAGCGCACTTCATCGCCCCAGGTGGGTAATCCTTTACGATAGCGATGGGCGTTTTGTAGCTGGGCGCTGATCATCTGCCCGCTTTTCAGGCGAACGTGATACACCGAAAGATCGCCGAGATAGGCAATGTGCATCACCTCCCCCACCGCGAAGTTACAACCATTGGCGGGCGGTGCTTCGCAAAGCATGATTTTTTCCGGCCGCAGCGCCACATGCACCGGCACGTTATCGACCACCGAAGCATCTACATCAACTTTCAGTGGATGCACCAGCCCCGGCGAATAAAGCACCAGACCATCTTCCTGACGCTCTTTGAGTACACCTTCAAAGACGTTTACCGAACCGATAAATTCAGCACTGTAGCGCGTGGTCGGATGCTCGTAGATCTCTTCCGGCTCGCCAATCTGGACAAATTTCCCACGATTCATAATGGCGATGCGCCCCGCCATGGTCATCGCCTCTTCCTGATCGTGAGTGACCATTACGCAGGTCACACCGACGCGCTCCAGAATATCCACCACTTCAAGCTGCATCCGGTCACGCAGCTTTTTATCCAGCGCGCCCATCGGCTCATCGAGCAGTAATAGTTTCGGGCGCTTGGCAAGGCTTCGGGCCAGCGCCACACGCTGTCGCTGACCGCCGGAAAGCTGGTGCGGTTTGCGTTTGGCGAACTCCTGCATATGTACCAGGCCGAGCATCTCGTTGACCCGGCTGGCAATTTCTGCTTTCGGCAGTTTGTCCTGTTTCAGGCCAAAGGCGATGTTCTGCTCCACGGTCATATGCGGAAACAGCGCGTAAGATTGAAACATCATATTGATAGGACGCAGATAAGGCGGCACCTGTGACAAATCGACGCCATCAAGCATAATCTGCCCGGCAGAAGGTTGTTCGAAACCGGCCAACATACGCAGTAGCGTGGACTTGCCACAGCCGGATGCGCCCAGCAGCGCGAAGATTTCGCCTTTATAGATGGTCAGGCTGACATCATCGACCGCATGCTGACCATCGTAAGATTTAGTCAGATTACGGATTTCTAATAGCGGCGTCAGCGCCTTACGGGTTTTCGCCTGGGGGCGAGGGATAGCGTCATTCACGGCTGCTCTCCGGCATTGAATGTGTGCAAGCGCACCCTGATGGTGCGAATTGCCGGCGGGTGTGGTGCGCCCGTCCGGCATCTACGGCTGCGGATTATTTTCCGCTCTTCACTTTGGTCCACGCGCGGGTGCGCACACGGTCGATTTTCGGATCCTGCACTTTCAGAGTGAACAGCTTCGCACGAACGTCCGCAGGCGGGTAAATCCCTGGATTATCACGCACTTCCGCGCTTACCAGCGGCGTAGCTTCTTTGTTAGCATTGGCATAGAACACATGGTCGGAAATATGCGCCACCACATCCGGGCGCAGCAGATAATTCAGGAATTGATAGGCTTCGTCTTTATTTTTGGCATCCGCAGGCATGGCGAAGACATCAAAGAACGCCATCGCCCCTTCTTTCGGAATCGAGAACGAGACATTAACGCCATTCTTCGCTTCCTTCGCGCGGTTTGACGCCTGCCAGACATCGCCCGCCCAGCCAATAGCGACGCAGATATCGCCGTTTGCCAGGTCGTTAATGTATTGAGATGAATGGAAATAACGAATGTTCGGGCGCAGCTTTAACAGCAGATCGGTTGCCGGTCCGGTGTAATCATCTGCTTTAGTGCTGTTGGGATCTTTACCGAGATAATTCAGCACGGTAGCAAACACTTCTTCCGGTGCATCAAGGAAAGAGACGCCGCAGCTTTTCAGTTTTTCCAGATTTTCAGGTTTGAGGATCAAGTCCCAGCTATCGACGGGCGCGTTTTCGCCCAGCACCGCTTTAACTTTATCGACGTTATAACCAATCCCGGTCGTCGCCCACATATAGGGCATAGCAAATTTATTGTCGGGATCGTGTTTGGCGACCAGCTTCAGCAGTTCCGGGTCGAGATTCTTCCACTCCGGCAATTTGTTTTTATCCAGTGGCTGGAAAACTCCCGCTGTCAGCTGGCGTTCAAGAAAGCTTGCTGACGGCACCACCAGGTCAAACCCGGTGCTCCCCGCCATTAATTTGCCTTCCAGTACTTCGTTGGAATCGAAAACATCGTAAACGACTTTAATACCGGTTTCTTTTTCAAAATTGGCCACCGTATCCGGGGCGATATAATCAGACCAGTTATAGATGTGGAGTGTTTTTTGTTCAGCCGCGAGCGTGCCGACAGAGACGGCCATCAGAGCACCCGCAACCAGACCCGATAGCCATTTTTTATTTAAGGCGGTCATATCTCTTTCCTTCTGAAAGTTCGTTAACAAACGAACAAAAGTTGTCACACTGAAAGATATGCAATATTCGTGCATATTTTTTATCGGCTCGGTGTAAGAAAAGAGAACTCTCTCCCGGCCAGCACTGCTCGCTATATAAAAGCATCGCAAGAATAACTTTAGCCAGGGTTTGAGACTATAGCTCGAATTAAAAAACGGTATTTAACAAATTTTTATGCGTATTTGCTCTATGTGATAAAGCCAAATCGGCACAAGAGAAGTGAAATAATCTTTAATAAAAGGTTAAAAACAGCAGATAATTTTGCAGCACGCAGTCACTGCGGCAGCGACTGCGTACTCTAAAGGAGTTATCAGTGGAGGAAATAGTTTTCGGTAACGTTGTTTTGCCCTTCATCGTCAGTCGGTAACAGCAGTTGATGGGCATTAGCTTCAAGAATGACCATCGAAATCTGCTCTTCGCTCTGACGCACGAACCATGCAAACTGCTCATAGGTTACGCCCTGCATAACGGATAAAGACTGGCAAACCACCAGCTTTGGCAGATTATCATCCTGCATATCAAGAAATGCTTTCACGGTCAGCGAACTGGCATTGATGGCAGATAAATCCGCCGCCAGCGGCAATACGGCTGAAGGTCGGACTTCCGCCATGGCAGAAAACAGGATCGTGTTATCGATCAGATCGATTTTGGCATCAAAGACACCGTCGAAATTCTGCATATGGGGCAGATGCAGAGCCTGACAGTTATCACATTCAAAAAAACTCATCCCCAGGTCATCGAGCCATTGACGCAACGTATCCAGACCAGGAACGACCAGCGATGTCATAATTTTGTACAACCTCTTTCGATAAAAAGACCGGCACAGCTTACGCAAAAAGCGCAGGCAAAACCATGATCAGTAATGTGATTGCGACTAACCACCCGTTTTCAGGCAATATTCTGTCGTGGCGTTGCGTTCGATCCAGCGGATCATTTTACCCGCGATGTCGATACCGGTGGTTTTTTCTATTCCTTCCAGCCCCGGCGACGCATTCACCTCCATCACCAATGGCCCGCGATTAGCACGCAGAATATCCACACCAGCAACGTCCAGCGCCATCGTTCGCGCGGCTTTTATCGCGATTTCACGCTCCTGTGGTGTGATACTGGCGACGCTTGCCGCGCCTCCACGATGCAAATTGGAACGAAAATCGCCCTCTTTCGCCCGCCGTTCAATCGCAGCGACCACTTCATCCCCAACAACCAGGCAGCGGATATCGCACCCTTGCGCCTCTTTGATATATTCCTGCACCAGAATATGCGCGTTCAGACCGCGAAAGGCGTCAATCACGCTTTCCGCCGCCTGACGCGTCTCCGCAAGCACGACACCAATTCCCTGCGTACCTTCAACCAGCTTAACCACCAGCGGCGCACCACCGACCATGTCGATTAAATCGCTGGTATCATCCGGCGAATGCGCAATGCCCGTGACAGGCAGGTCGATGCCCTGACGCGCCAGCAGTTGCATCGAACGCAATTTGTCACGCGCCCGGGCAATGGCGACCGACTCATTGAGCGGATAGCTCCCCAGCATCTCGAACTGGCGCAGTGCCGCCGTCCCATAAAAGGTAATGGCGGTGCCAATACGCGGGATCACAGCGTCAAAATGGGGTAACTTGCGGCCTTTGTAGTGAATAGAAGACGCCGCAGGATTTATGTTCATGTAGCAAGAAAGCGGATCAAGAATTTCAACCAGGTGACCACGCTGTATAGCGGCTTCACGCAGCCGCTTACACGAATAGAGCGTTCCATCCCGGGACAATATGGCAATTTTCACCCTGCACCTCTCTGTCAGACCTGGTCAAAAGCCCGCGTATCATACATCGGCGTGGCGGTTTTAGCGCGTAGCCCAACCCTGTTTGTGCAAATAATCCAGTATAAATGGGCGGCTTTCTTTAATGATTGTTCGGCGGATATGATCGCTCCAGGTATCCCGGCGATTATTGCTGCCACGGGTGAGGTAATATTCCGCCAGTTGTTCGTCATACTGCGCCAGTTCGTCTTTATCCAGCGGTTGATAGCTGTTTTCATGCACCAAAATGGAAGCCGGTAAACGCGGCTTAAGATCCGGATTATCTGCAGGCCAGCCAAGGCACAGCCCAAACAGCGGCAGAACATGCTGCGGTAATTTCAGCAGTTCCGTCACCGCTTCAATATTATTGCGCAGGCCGCCGATATATACCCCGCCCAATCCCAGCGATTCCGCTGCGGTTAACGCATTCTGCGCCATCATTGCCGTATCAACGACACCGAGCAACAGTTGTTCCGCCAGGCCAAGTTGTGCATCCGGACAGATCTGTAAATGGCGGTTAAAGTCGGCACAGAACACCCAAAACTCCGCCGCTTTCGCTACGTGTTTTTGCCCGCCGGTCAGCGTCACCAGTTCATCACGTAACGCTTTGTCGGTAATGCGAATAATGCTACTGCACTGCAAAAAACTGGAACTGGACGTCGCACGGGCGCTGTTAATAATCGCCTCACGCTGCGCTTCGGAAATGGGTTCATCAGTGAAATGGCGAATGGAGCGATGGCCACAAATAAGTTCAATGGTTGGCGTCATTATCTTTTTCTCTTTCTGAACGTGAATATTGCGGTGGACGGTTCATCAACTGTGGTGTTAAACGTTTTGCCACCTGAAGGGTAACCACCACCGCAGCGGGAAGCATGAGCAAAACACCGAGAAAAATCATCAGAATCTGCACCTCTGGCCAAGAAAATGGCTCAGGCAGCGACAAGACGTCGCTTACCGACAGTAGCGCTACCGTCAGCAACATCATCCCGATAAATTCCAGTATCACCACGCTTTTAGGCAATTTACCGATCGCGCGCATACGCTTCCCTCAGCAAAGTAAGCCCTCAGTCTATAACTTTTCACAGTATTGTGTTTAACAGTTATAGCTTTTAGCAATTAATGCAACAGGTTAAACCTACTTTCAGCGAATACATTTTGGCGTGATCATTACCGGCATAAACCGATGAGGAGAGAAACAATGCAAGCCGTTATTTTTGGTCGTCCGGGTTGCCCTTACTGTGTGCGCGCAAAAGATCTGGCTGAGAAGTTGAGCAATGAACGCGATGATTTTCAGTATCAGTATGTAGATATTCGTGCGGAAGGGATCACTAAAGAAGATCTACAACAAAAGGCAGGTAAACCCGTAGAAACCGTGCCGCAGATTTTTGTCGATCAGCAACATATCGGCGGCTATACCGATTTTGCTGCATGGGTGAAAGAGAATCTGGACGCCTGAGCGTCTGACAAGCCCTCGTGTTGAGGGCTTCATTAATTTTTTCTGTGCTGTGATTTAAACAAACTACTGATAAATAAGAAACACAATGCCCCCAGCGCACACCAGAACACCGCACTTAATAACCATGCCAGCTCTTGCCAGAATGAGCGCGTTGGTGAAAAAAACAGCCGCATTATGAGCATCGAACAGGGTGCCGCCAGCATTGCGCCAAATAGAGGTTTCAGGACTTCTCTACGCTGTGAAAAGAAGCTGGCAACCGCTCCAGGAAGAATGAAAAACAGCAAGCCAATTTCAGGATGCCCGGCAGCCCGAAAAGCGCCTTTCATGTGCGTCGCCAGAAAAAGGCACACCACAATGAAGAGGACAAAACAGCAGATTGCCCCCGCCCAACGTTGTTTATGTTTCACTCGTTCCTCCTGACACTGCGTCTATCGAACACATTTTTCGCCAGTGTGGCGTTCAGTAAGATAAAGCCGCTTCGCATTCCATGCTAATATAGGCCAACGCAATTCATATAGCCGTTGATACCTAATGTGATTACACTAGTAAAATATATTGTTACTTTACTATCGTTTAGGTGCGCTGAATGAATCTGCGCCCTGAATTCTGGTAAAAAACATTATCGTAAATTACCATTTCTTTCAACAGCTTACTAGTAAACAAGAAGTTAGCCTCCGTGAATATAAACGTCGCCGAATTGTTAAATGGGAATTACATTCTGTTATTATTTGTGGTCCTCGCGCTTGGGCTATGTCTCGGGAAATTACGACTTGGTTCGATCCAACTGGGTAATTCCATTGGCGTTTTAGTCGTATCGCTGTTATTAGGCCAACAACATTTCAGCATTAACACCGACGCGCTTAATCTTGGCTTTATGCTGTTTATTTTCTGCGTCGGGGTCGAAGCCGGACCGAACTTTTTTTCCATTTTTTTTCGCGATGGGAAAAATTACTTAATGTTAGCACTGGTGATGGTTGGCAGTGCGCTGGTGATCGCCTTAGGGTTAGGTAAGCTGTTTGGCTGGGATATTGGCCTGACGGCCGGTATGTTAGCAGGCTCTATGACGTCAACACCGGTTTTGGTCGGTGCTGGCGATACACTGCGTCATTCCGGCATGGAAAGCAGGCAGCTCTCACTGGCACTGGATAATCTGAGCCTCGGGTATGCCTTAACCTATTTAATCGGTCTGGTGAGTTTGATTGTTGGTGCGCGTTACTTGCCGAAATTGCAGCATCAGGACTTACAGACCAGCGCCCAGCAAATCGCCCGCGAACGTGGCCTGGACACGGATGCCAATCGTAAGGTTTATTTGCCGGTGATCCGCGCCTACCGCGTCGGCCCGGAGCTGGTAGCCTGGACCGACGGCAAAAATCTGCGTGAACTGGGTATTTATCGACAAACTGGCTGTTACATTGAACGTATTCGGCGTAACGGGATTCTGGCAAATCCAGACGGTGATGCCGTACTACAAATGGGCGATGAAATAGCGTTGGTAGGCTATCCCGACGCCCACGCCCGACTCGATCCCAGTTTCCGTAATGGCAAAGAAGTTTTCGATCGTGACCTTCTCGACATGCGTATCGTCACTGAAGAAGTGGTCGTTAAAAACCATAACGCTGTAGGCAAACGTCTCGCACAACTGAAGTTGACCGATCACGGTTGCTTCCTTAACCGCGTCATTCGTAGCCAGATTGAGATGCCGATTGATGACAACGTCGTGCTTAACAAAGGTGACGTTTTACAAGTCAGCGGCGATGCCCGTCGCGTAAAAACCATCGCCGATCGCATCGGCTTTATCTCGATTCACAGCCAGGTCACTGACTTGCTGGCATTCTGCGCCTTCTTTGTTATTGGGCTGATGATCGGGATGATCACCTTCCAGTTCAGCACATTCAGTTTCGGCATGGGGAACGCTGCCGGGTTGTTATTCGCCGGAATTATGCTGGGCTTTATGCGCGCTAACCACCCGACCTTCGGTTACATTCCGCAGGGTGCGTTAAGCATGGTGAAGGAGTTCGGCTTGATGGTGTTTATGGCAGGCGTTGGTCTGAGCGCTGGTAGCGGTATTAATAACGGCCTGGGCGCGATTGGCGGTCAGATGTTGATTGCCGGATTGATTGTCAGTCTGGTGCCAGTGGTTATCTGCTTCTTGTTCGGTGCTTATGTATTGCGAATGAACCGCGCACTGTTGTTCGGCGCAATGATGGGCGCACGCACCTGCGCGCCGGCAATGGAGATCATCAGTGATACAGCTCGCAGTAATATCCCGGCGCTGGGCTATGCGGGCACTTACGCAATCGCCAACGTCCTGCTGACGCTGGCAGGGACAATCATCGTCATGGTATGGCCAGGATTAGGATAAAACTGAAGTTGCCCTGAAAATGAAATTTTTTTGCACAACCGCAGAACTTTTCCGCAGGGCATCAGTCTTAATTAGTGCCACTGCTTTTCTTTGATGTCCCCATTTTGTGGAGCCCATCAACCCCGCCATTTTGGTTCAAGGTTGGTGGGTTTTTTGTTATCTAAAATTTATCTACTACCCTGCAACCCTCTCAACCATCCTCAAAATCTCCTCGCGCGATAGCGGCTTACGGTCGGTGACAAAATGCAGCGTCATCCCCTCAATAAACGCATCAAGCGCGCGGGCGGTTCCGGGTTCAAACCATTGTTCGAGCGTTTGCTGACTGCGCTGCATCCAGTTTTGCATTACCGTTTTTAATAGCGGTTTTCGGCTAGCCAGCGCGTAGAGCTGGTACATCAGCTCCATGTTATCCGGCGTTGCAACCTGTGAGCTGTAGATCATATCGGTGATAGCCTGGCATGCGCCCGGAGCATCACTAACATCGCTAAAAAATGCCTGATATTGCCGGGACATGATCTCAGTAAAACTGCTGAACGCCTCCAGCAACAACTCATCAATTCCTGAAAAATAGTAGGTCATCGACCCCAACGGTACCCCGGCAAGGGTAGCAATTTTGCGGTGCGTAACAGCATGTATTCCATAAAGTTTCACCGCCTCCAGCGTGGCCTGGATAATTTTTTCTCGCCGTTGCGGATCGTTAGCGCGACGCATGTCATTTCCTCTCTCTGCAATTGTGTACAAATGTACACAACCTTGCTAATGTTGTCTTCCCTCTTCTTATTTTGACGTGATCTATGACCGTAAATTCTTCACGTAATGCATTGAAACGCCGAACCTGGGCGCTGTTTATGTTCTTCTTTTTGCCGGGCCTGTTAATGGCGTCCTGGGCAACTCGTACACCTGCTATCCGCGATATTCTTTCTGTTTCGATCGCTGAAATGGGCGGAGTCCTCTTTGGTCTGTCGATCGGTTCAATGAGCGGTATTCTCTGCTCGGCGTGGTTAGTGAAACGCTTTGGGACGCGTAATGTCATCCTGGTCACGATGTCCTGCGCATTGATCGGGATGATGATATTAAGTCTGGCACTCTGGCTGACATCGCCCCTGCTCTTTGCCGTTGGTCTCGGCGTCTTTGGGGCAAGTTTTGGTTCTGCGGAAGTGGCGATAAACGTTGAAGGTGCTGCCGTTGAGCGAGAAATGAATAAGACGGTTTTGCCGATGATGCACGGTTTTTATAGCCTGGGCACGCTGGCAGGCGCTGGTGTCGGGATGGCACTGACGGCCTTTGGCGTTCCGGCAACGGTGCACATTTTATTGGCGGCGCTGGTAGGCATCGCGCCTATTTATATCGCCATTCAGGCAATCCCTGACGGTACGGGCAAAAATGCTGCCGATGGCACCCAGCATGGTGAAAAAGGCGTACCTTTTTATCGGGATATCCAGTTGCTGCTGATTGGTGTTGTGGTACTGGCGATGGCCTTTGCCGAAGGTTCTGCCAACGACTGGTTACCCTTATTAATGGTTGACGGTCACGGTTTTAGCCCTACTTCCGGCTCGCTGATTTATGCCGGTTTTACCCTGGGGATGACTGTTGGACGCTTTACCGGCGGTTGGTTCATCGACCGTTATAGTCGCGTTGCCGTGGTTCGGGCCAGTGCACTGATGGGAGCGTTGGGTATTGGGCTGATTATTTTTGTCGATAGCGCCTGGGTCGCTGGGGTGTCTGTTGTACTTTGGGGACTGGGTGCCTCGCTGGGCTTCCCACTGACCATTTCTGCCGCCAGCGATACCGGCCCCGATGCACCGACCCGCGTCAGCGTGGTAGCAACGACCGGTTATCTGGCTTTCCTCGTCGGGCCGCCGCTGCTGGGCTATCTCGGCGAACATTATGGATTACGTAGTGCAATGTTGGTTGTACTGGCGCTGGTTATTCTTGCGGCTATTGTCGCGAAAGCCGTTGCCAAACCCAATACCCAAACGCAGACGGCGATGGAGAATAGTTGATGAGCATTAAATTAATTGCGGTAGACATGGATGGTACTTTCTTAAGCGATCAAAAAACCTATAACCGTGAGCGGTTTATGGCTCAGTATCAGCAGATGAAAGCACAAGGCATTCGCTTTGTGGTCGCCAGTGGGAATCAATATTATCAGTTGATCTCTTTCTTCCCTGAAATTGCTAATGAAATTGCCTTTGTGGCTGAAAACGGCGGCTGGGTAGTGAGCGAAGGCAAAGATGTTTTTAATGGCGAGCTGTCGAAGGATGCGTTTGCTACTGTCGTGGAACATTTGCTGACGCGCCCGGAAGTGGAAATTATTGCCTGCGGAAAAAATAGCGCCTATACCCTCAAAAAATATGACGATGCCATGAAAACGGTGGCGGAAATGTATTATCACCGTCTGGAATACGTCGATAACTTTGATAATTTAGAAGATATCTTCTTTAAGTTTGGCCTGAATCTTTCCGATGAACTGATTCCACAAGTGCAAAAAGCATTACATGAGACCATCGGCGATATTATGGTGCCGGTCCACACCGGCAACGGCAGCATCGATCTGATTATCCCCGGCGTACATAAAGCGAATGGCCTGCGCCAACTTCAGAAATTATGGGGAATAGACGACAGCGAAGTGGTGGTCTTCGGCGATGGTGGTAACGATATTGAGATGCTGCGTCAGGCAGGCTTTAGTTTTGCGATGGAAAATGCCGGCAGCGCGGTCGTCGCAGCGGCAAAATACCGGGCAGGCTCCAATAATCATGAAGGTGTACTGGATGTGATCGATAAAGTTCTTAAACACGAAGCGCCTTTTGATCAATAAAAACGGTAGCACGCCCGGCAACACAAAGCCTGAATGCAGGCTGCATAATTCGCGGAAATTAACCCGCTGCATTATTTCAGGCGAAATGATTATGAAAAATTGTCTACTGTTGGGCGCGCTTTTAATGGGCTTTACTGGTGTGGCGATGGCGCAAAGTGTCACCGTCGATGTGCCGAGTGGATACAAAGTGGTTGTGGTTCCTGATTCAGTCAGCGTTCCACAAGCAGTCAGCGTCGCGACTGTGCCGCAAACCGTCTATGTGGCTCCTGCGCCAGCTCCGGCTTACCGCCCGCATCCGTATGTTCGCCATCTTGCCAGCGTAGGTGAAGGGATGGTTATCGAACACCAGATTGATGACCATCACCATTAATTTGAAAATGCCTGATTGCTTTGCGCAACCAGGCATTTTTTTACCCTTCGTGCGAATTACCCATCTGTTTATCTTTTAAAAAGATAACCATCAGCAGCAGCCACAAAATCCCGTTGGCAAGGTTGAAGAGATTAAACAGGCCGTTGCCCCCATTCAGCCAGGCATGTTTGCTGATTTCAATACCGACGGTAAAAATAAGCATTTGCAACATTCCCATCGCCGCAGAAACCGTACCTTTACTCATATCGCTGGCAAACAGGGTCAATCGCACCAATCCCGCATTCGCCAGGCCAATACCGAAAGCATAAATACTTAACCCGGCGGTCATCCACAAATACGCGTGCGATGAGATAACCGTTGCCGCAGCAGCGACCAACAGGCCAATCATAATCGGCCAGCCGCCCATAATAATCAATGAACGTACGGTGCGGCGCGAGGTCAGACGCGCTAGCAGCAAGTTACCCGCAATTAATGCCCCGAAAATAGGCACTTGCAGCAAGCCATATTCATAGCTACTCAACTGCTCGCCGGTAATGATGATAATCGGCGACTGGGCGATCCACGCCAGCAACGGCAGGCTAACGAATCCCAGCGCCAGTGCCCCTGCCACAAAGCGACCGTTCTTCAGCACCAGCTTATAGTCACGACCGAGTTCTTTCAGCGACAGTTTCTCGCCTATACGCGTCGCGGTTTCAGGCATGGCTCGTTGCAGACCGAAAAAGGAGATCGCTGCCAATGCGGCAAACAAAACAAACATCCCCTCCCAGGGCAGCACATGGATCCACGCCGCGCCCACCAGCGGACCAAGTAGCGGAGCAATCAGCGCCACGTTCGCCATCAGCGCGGTGATCTTGATACAAACCGCCTCTTCGAAGGACTCCTGAATTGCGGCGTAACCCACAGCGCCAATGAAACAGAGGCTTATGCCCTGCAAGAAGCGCAACAGCGTGAATTGTTCAATGTTTTGCGCCAGTAATATCGCCAGACAAGTGATGATAAACCACACTACTCCCGCCAGCATCACCGGACGGCGACCAATACGATCCGACAGTGGTCCCAGCAGCCACTGTAAAAACATCCCGCCCGCCAGATACGCGGTCATCGAAGTAGGAACCCAATCAATGCCCGCCTGATATTGTTCCACCACGGCCAACATACCGGGTTGAATCATATCGTTGCCGATATAGGTTGAAAATTCGTAAAGCACCAGACAGAGAGGGAAAAGTAACGCCTGACGTCCAAGCCTGGCACCGGAAGCTAATCTATTTTGCATGCAATTTCTTCGCCAATAATAATCGCGCAAAGTTTAATAAAAGCGCAGCTAACGAGAAAGCGAATTTTGTAGCTGAAACTTCGGTTAAGCACATTCTTACATTATTGCGAGTATAGCTACGCTTTCTTTAAGTTTTATTTAACCTATGCTCGTTACAATCAGCCACCGTAAACAGGGCCGCTTGAGGGAAATAAGACGATGCCGCTTTACCCAGTTTAACCTGCACTTTATTCTCAACGACTTGCCTGTATTGGCTCCCTTTTAATCACTTTGCGTCGGGAAGTTATGCTGGAAAATTTGAATCTCTCTCTATTCTCTCTTATTAACGCGACGCCAGACTCTGCGCCGTGGATGATCTCGTTGGCGATTTTTATTGCTAAAGATTTGATTACCGTGGTGCCGCTGCTGGCCGCAGTACTTTGGTTGTGGGGGCTTACAGCACAACGGCAACTGGTGATAAAAATCGCAATCGCGCTAGTCGTCAGCCTGTTAGTGTCCTGGACGATGGGGCATCTTTTCCCACACGACCGACCCTTTGTCGAGAATATCGGCTATAACTTCCTGCATCATGCGGCGGATGACTCATTCCCGAGCGATCACGGTACGGTGATTTTCACCTTTGCACTGGCATTTTTATGCTGGCATCGCCTGTGGTCCGGCTCACTTTTAATGGTGCTGGCCGTCGTCATTGCCTGGTCGCGCGTTTATCTTGGCGTCCACTGGCCGCTGGATATGCTCGGTGGATTGCTGGCAGGTATGATTGGCTGCCTTAGCGCCCAGATTATCTGGCAAGCGATGGGGCATAAACTCTATCAACGTCTGCAATCGTGGTATCGTTTCTGTTTTGCATTACCGATCCGCAAAGGCTGGGTGCGTGACTGATCTCTGCTAAAAAGTGTAGTATTGAGCGGCTCGCTTCAATAACTATTCAGAGGGATTATGGAAACTCGTCGCGAAGAGCGTATCGGGCAGCTGCTGCAAGAATTAAAACGCAGCGATAAGTTACATCTTAAAGACGCCGCCGCCCTGCTTGGGGTTTCGGAGATGACGATTCGTCGCGATCTGAATAACCACAGCGCCCCCGTCGTTTTGCTTGGCGGCTATATTGTTCTGGAACCGCGCAGCGCCAGCCATTATCTGTTAAGCGATCAAAAATCCCGTCTGGTAGAGGAAAAACGCCGGGCGGCAAAACTGGCTGCGACGCTGGTAGAACCCGATCAGACCCTCTTTTTTGACTGTGGCACCACCACACCGTGGATTATTGAAGCGATTGATAATGAAATCCCTTTTACCGCCATTTGTTATTCGCTAAATACCTTTCTGGCACTGAAAGAGAAACCTCATTGCCGCGCGTTTCTTTGCGGTGGTGAATTTCACGCCAGCAACGCCATTTTCAAACCCATCGATTTTCAGCAAACGCTGAATAATTTTTGCCCGGATATCGCTTTTTATTCCGCGGCGGGGGTGCATGTCAGTAAGGGCGCTACCTGTTTTAATCTTGAAGAGTTGCCGGTAAAACACTGGGCCATGTCGATGGCGCAAAAGCATGTGCTGGTTGTCGACCACAGTAAATTTGGCAAGGTGCGTCCGGCACGCATGGGTGACCTGAAACGCTTTGATATTGTAGTGAGCGATTGTTGCCCGGAAGATGAGTATGTGAAGTACGCGCAGACGCAGCGTATTAAGTTGATGTATTAACAACGAATAACCGGATGACGTTTCGCGCCATCCGGTTATCAGAAGATTAAGAGAACCAGCTGCCGAACCACTGATGGAATTTCATCATCACGAAATCCCACATCCGACCAAAGAATCCGCCCTCTTCCACATTTTCCATCACGATCAGCGGACGCTGCTCAATGGATTTACCGTTAAGCTGGAAATCAATGGTGCCGACAACCTGACCTTTTTTCAGCGGTGCGGTAAGCTGCGGTTCCGTTAACGTATAACTCGCTTTCAGGTTTTTCAGCTGCCCACGCGGTATGGTCACGGATCCCGCTTCGCCTGCCCCGAGATTCACTTCGCTCTTATCACCAAACCAGACGCGCTGAGTCACAAAGGTGGCATCAGGTTTAATTGGCGTCACGGTTTCAAAGAAGCGGAAACCCCAGGTCAATAATTTCTCAGACTCATTAAAACGGATACGGTCAGTTTTCGCCCCCAGCACTACGGAGATTAAACGCATATCGCCCTGGGTAGCAGAAGCAACCAGATTATATCCCGCGCCTGCCGTGGTTCCTGTCTTCATGCCATCAACATTCAGATTGCTGCTCCACAGCAGACGGTTACGGTTAGGCTGACGAATTTTGTTGAAGGTGAACTCTTTCTCTTTATGAATGGCGTACTCTTCTGGCACATCGTGGATCAATGCTTTACCCAGCAATGCCATATCGCGCGCGGTACTGAACTGCCCCGGCGCATCCAGACCGTGCACCGTCTGGAAGGTCGTGTTGGTCAGCCCCAGTTTTTTGGCATAACCATTCATCAAACCAATAAATGACTCCTGGCTCCCGGCAACGTAATCAGCCAGCGCAATACAGGCGTCATTACCGGACTGGATAATCACGCCTTTGTTCAAGTCTGCCACCGAAACCTGATCGCCCGGTTTAAGGAACATTACCGACGAACCACGCAGTGCCGGGTTTCCCGTCGCCCAGGCATCTTTACCGACCGTCACCATATCGGTGAGTTTAATCTTATCGGCCTTAAGCGCCTGCCCAACCACATAGCTGGTCATGATTTTAGTCAGGCTCGCGGGGTCCAGTTTCTCATCCGCATTGCCTTCTGCCAGCACTTTACCGCTGGCGTAATCCATTAAAATCCATGCACGCGCATCCACGCTCGGCGCTTCAACGGTTTGTTCCGCCGCGAATGCCGTTGGGGCAAAAAGGAATAAAAATGCAGAACCCGCTGCAAGACCACGAAGGAGAGAGGAGTATTGCGTCATAAATGCCACCCGAGTATCCATTCAAAAAAAATACGTTATATCGCCGTATGATACGTTCGGTGATTAATAACGCACACACAAACTTAAAGAAACCGTAAGTTGGTAAAGTTTTTAAAGTTTATGCAATATCCTGCCGCTTCGCTGCTTCTGCCGTCATTTTTTTGCCAGCTGTTGCTTAAAAGTTAACTTTACTTCACCATCAAAGTCCTGTTCAGCCTGTGGCTGCCTGTCTGAAAAGGGGTAAGTATGATTACGCTGTGGGGTCGGAATAATTCAACCAACGTAAAAAAAGTATTGCTGACGCTCGAAGAACTGGAACTACCTTATGAGCAAATTCTCGCGGGCCGTGAGTTTGGGGTAAACCACGATGCTGATTTTCTGGCGATGAACCCTAACGGGCTGGTGCCGTTGTTGCGTGACGACGAAAGTGATCTCATCCTTTGGGAATCAAACGCCATTGTCCGCTATCTGGCGGCACAGTATGGGCAAAACCGCCTGTGGATCGACTCACCGGCACGCCGTGCAGAAGCGGAAAAATGGATGGACTGGGCAAACCAGACGCTCAGCAATGCCCATCGCGGGATCCTGATGGGATTAGTCAGAACACCACCGGAAGAGCGCGATCAGGCCGCCATTGATGCCAGTTGTAAAGAGTGCGACGCCCTGTTTGCCCTGCTCGATGCGGAACTGGCAAAAGTAAAATGGTTCTCCGGCGACGAGTTTGGTGTGGGCGATATCGCTGTCGCACCGTTCATCTACAATTTGTTTAACGTTGGCCTGACCTGGACACCGCGTCCAAATCTGCAACGCTGGTATCAGCAACTCACTGAACGCCCCGCAGTGCGCAAAGTGGTGATGATTCCCGTTAGCTAATTGCGTGGGCTAACTTTAAGTAATTCCCCACTGGACTCGTCGGTGAGAACGTATAAATAACCGTCGGGTCCAGTGCGAACATCACGAATTCGCTGCCCTCTGTCCGTTAAAATACGGCCATCTTCTGTCACTTTGTCGCCGTTGACGCTCATCACAATGACATCTTTATCTTTCAGCGCGCCAATAAATAATTTTTGCTGCCACTGGGGGAATTTATCGCTGTTATAGAAGGCCATGCCGCTCACGGCGGGCGAATCTTTCCAGTAAAAAACAGGTTGCTCGGTCCCGGCGACGATCTCCCCTTTCGCTTCCGGTATCTTAAAGCCCGAATAGTTGATTCCCCAGGTTGCCAGCGGCCAGCCGTAGTTTTTGCCTTTTTGCGGAATATTAATTTCATCACCACCGCGGGGGCCATGTTCATTCAGCCACAGTGCATTACTCCACGGATTCATCGCCATTCCTTGCGGGTTACGAATACCATAAGACCAGATCTCGGCGCGCGCACCGGATCTCCTGGCAAAAGGATTATCATCCGGGATCTCGCCCTGGTCAGTAAGACGCACCAATTTGCCCTGTAATTTATCCAGATCCTGCGCCGTCGGGCGCTGATTGTTTTCGCCCAGAGCAATAAAAAGATAACCTTTACCGTCGAATACCAGCCGCCCGCCAAAATGGTTGCCGGTAGACAGTTTTGGCATCTGGCGAAAGACGGTGCGGAAGTCGGTCACTTTTGAGAGATCATCACTTAAGCGGCCATAACCCACAGCAGTTCCGGCTTTGCCATCATCGCCAACTTCGGAATAACTTAACCAGATGCGGCGCGACTGGGCAAAATCAGGCGCTAAAGCCACATCCATTAAGCCGCCCTGCCCGTGCGCCCAAACTTCCGGCACTCCGGAAAGCGGCGCAGATAATCCTTTTCCTGCTTGCCAGCGACGCAACTCACCGCCGCGCAGGGTGATTAACATGCCGTGATTATCGGGTAAAAAGGCCAGCGCCCAAGGGTGATCGAGTTTGTCTTGCAATACTTCGACATTTACCGTTGCAGGAGCTGCCCAGAGAGCAGAAGAAAGACAGATAAGGGGCACAAGGAAAAAGGATTGTCTCTGCATAACGCCTCCGGATTGACTCTGGCTTAAAGCGTAGTCAGTGAAGGCGATAACAAATTCATTTTTACAAAAACTTAAATATGAAGGGGGAGACGCTTTCTCCCCCTTTGTTTTCAGGCCTTCTCAAGCATGGCGTGTTTCTGCAGGCTCTGGATACTCAGCGTTAAGCTCATCAGACAATTTTCAAGCTTATCGGCGTTGACGGTAATAACAGTCGGGCAATCATGGTGCCCACTCATCAAACATACTGCGGCTGTCGCTAATGCTTCTTCAGCATGATGAAGAGCACTCCACTCTTCCTGATCCAGATGAAGATTCAACCGCAGCGATTTATCGTGCAGTTCGCGATTCAGTTTAAAAAAGTTATCTCGTAGATGATTGCTTTCGCTGACGGACATGTATCCTTTTGCCTTCCTCAGTTGCACGTATGCAGCGAGGTCAACGCGTGCGTCGATCAACCGGTTCAGCAGATCGATTCGCTGTCTGTCAACGAACATACTTCGATCCTCCTCTTTCCAGCCTTGTTGCAATTAAATAGTATGGCTATTTATTGAGCAAAATGCTGTCCAGGATCAATTCTTCACCCCGAATTAACAAAATTTACATTTCCTTCGCCTCCGCCAGCGAATGAGATTGCGATACAAATTTTATCCAGAACTCTGTAGAATCCCTGCCCTGACCTTTCCTGTAACTGAATATTTTTTAAGCTATGAGCAAAGTAACTCCCCAGCCGAAAATCGGCTTTGTTTCCCTTGGCTGTCCGAAAAACCTTGTCGATTCAGAGCGAATTCTCACCGAACTACGCACCGAAGGTTATGACGTGGTACCGAGCTATGACGATGCGGACATGGTGATCGTCAATACCTGCGGCTTTATTGACAGCGCGGTACAAGAATCACTGGAAGCCATTGGCGAAGCGTTGAATGAAAACGGCAAGGTAATTGTGACCGGTTGTCTGGGGGCGAAAGAAGATCAGATCCGCGAAGTCCACCCGAAAGTGCTGGAAATCACCGGGCCTCATAGCTATGAGCAGGTTCTTGAGCACGTTCATCACTACGTACCAAAACCGAAACACAACCCATTCCTGAGCCTGGTGCCAGAACAAGGTGTGAAACTGACGCCGCGTCATTATGCCTATCTGAAAATTTCTGAAGGCTGTAACCACCGCTGCACCTTCTGCATTATTCCGTCTATGCGCGGCGATCTGGTGAGCCGTCCGATTGGCGAAGTGTTAAGTGAAGCGAAACGACTGGTTGATGCGGGCGTTAAAGAGATTCTGGTGATCTCGCAGGATACTTCCGCCTATGGCGTTGATGTTAAACATCGTACTGGCTTCCACAACGGCGAGCCGGTAAAAACCAGCATGGTCAGCCTGTGTGAACAGTTATCGAAACTGGGGATCTGGACACGTCTGCACTACGTTTACCCTTATCCACACGTGGACGACGTCATCCCACTGATGGCGGAAGGCAAAATCCTGCCGTATCTGGATATCCCGTTGCAACACGCCAGCCCGCGCATTCTCAAACTGATGAAGCGTCCGGGTTCTGTAGATCGCCAACTGGCGCGCATCAAACAGTGGCGCGAAATCTGCCCGGAACTGACCCTGCGCTCAACCTTTATTGTCGGCTTCCCTGGCGAGACGGAAGAAGATTTCCAGATGCTACTCGATTTCCTGAAAGAAGCACGTCTGGATCGCGTTGGCTGCTTTAAATACAGCCCGGTTGAAGGTGCAGACGCCAATGCCCTGCCTGACCAGGTTCCGGAAGAAGTGAAAGAAGAACGCTGGAACCGTTTCATGCAGCTACAGCAGCAGATTTCCGCCGAGCGCCTGCAAGAGAAAGTGGGCCGTGAAATTCTGGTGATTATCGACGAAGTGGACGAAGAAGGCGCGATTGGCCGCAGCATGGCAGATGCACCAGAAATCGACGGCGCGGTTTATCTCAATGGTGAAACTAACGTTAAGCCGGGTGATATCCTGCGAGTGAAAGTCGAGCACGCCGATGAGTACGATTTGTGGGGTAGCCGGGTTTAATTAATTCAGGCAGGGCAACATCATTTGCCCTGCCTGCTAATAATGATTACTGCCAGCTAATCTGCGCCCTGCCGTTTTTCTTACTCTTATACAGCCGCTCATCCGCCAGCATTTTCAAACGTTCAACGGTGGTACATTCATTTGAATGCGCTACACCGATACTGGTGCTCAAGTTAATACTCCCCACCTGGAAATGGACGATTTCTTTTAGAATCGATAGCAACTCCTCCAGCGTTCCGCCAGTATAAATCACCGCAAATTCGTCACCGCCGAAGCGGTAGACTTTACCTTTATCTACCGGGATTTGTGATTTAAGGATTTTCACCACTTTCATCAACACTTCATCGCCCAGCAAATGACCGAAGGTGTCGTTAATGTTTTTGAATTTATCGACATCAAAAAGACACAGATAGCCCCCTTTTTCCGGCAGGGCTTTTAAATCTTCATCAAAGGATTTTCTGCCCATTGCTTTGGTCAGGTCGTCCAGAAACGCCGAGTTATACATACTGTAGAGTTTTTTGACATCGGCAGCCGAGAAGAAAAGCCCACCGTCCAGGACGCGTTCAAAATGGTTATTAATAATGGCTTCTTTCTCCACAATGCCACGATTAATCACTCTGCGCACCAGATAAAGGCAGCTAGCACCCGATATCACTGCCACCAATGCAGCAAAGAAAATAATCAACATACATACCTGAAAATAAACGTCTTTTTTATACGAAAATACGTACAATCCGGTCGGCAAATAGGCGAAGTGCTCCATTGCTTCCGAAACGGTGAAGATGGCGTTTTTAGCATTATATTCATCACCGGTCACCGGTTTACCGTTCTTAAACAGAGAGAACATCAGGTTCTCGCTATCCATCGCCAGCGATTTTGACAGTAAAGAAAAACGCTCCAGACCAAGCAAAAATATCAGACTGCGATTGTGAGTTACCGGATAGAGGTAATAGACGAAGGTTTTACCGTCAAAAGAGATAAACCCTGTATTTTTGACATGTCGATACTTAACAACCTGCATAATATCTGCACAATAATTTTTCTCGAACTCCTTTACCTGAATACATTCGTCACTGGAAATCAGATAAGGACCGACATCGTACAAATAAGAGGGTGAAACCGAGTCGGCGTAAGCTGTGCGCAAGCCAACCAACAGCTGTTCCTCCGTGGGATTTAGCGTGTTGATGAGATCAATTGCCACGCTACGCCGATATTCAGCAATATTTGCCACCGCAAAAGCAGTATCAATAACGGACTGTTTCAGGCCATACACCCGTTCCTTTACCATTTGAGTGTAGATCCCGCAGGCAACTGCTGAAATCATGATAAAAATCAGCAGACTGACTGTAAGTACGAACTTATTGATTCTGGACATACGTAAACTACTCTTTTACTAATTTTCCACTTTTATCCCAGGCGGAGAACGGCATGGGTTTCTGGTACAGATACCCCTGAGCCTGAACACATCCTAATTTGATTAATTCGCGCGCAACATCTTCGCTCTCTACGCCTTCCGCAATCACCGGGATCCGGTTATAGCGTGCCAGATCGAAAATAATGCGCACAATTTTCCCCGCAGTACCGAAAATATCGCCGGTAAATTGCGAGTCCACTTTTATACTGTCTGGATTAATTTCATAAAAACGTTTCAGGTTTGACAAACCGGTGCCAAAGTCATCAATCGATATCCGTACCCCTTGTTTACGCAGTTGTTCAATATTGAGATAAAAATGTTCATTAATTCGCTCGATCACGGTTTCAGTGATCTCAACACAGAGGCTGTTCGCCTTCAGGCCATTTTCTTTCATGATGGTGGTAAAACGCTCATGAAAGTGTGGTTCGTTTAACTGCCAGGGCGAAACATTAATATGCAGTAAGAAACCGTCCTTCAGCGACGCACGCTGACTAAAATGTCTGAATTCACCCATTGCCGTTTTAATAATCTGATAACCCAGCTCATTGATAAACCCGATATCTTCAGCAATGGTAATGAACTTCAGCGGTGAAATGATCCCCCGCTCCGCAGACACCCAACGGCACAACGCCTCCGCGCCCAGAATGGCGCGGGTGTTAATATCAACGATCGGTTGATAGACCAGGAATAGTTCGCCAATTTCCATTGCATGGCGAATATTACGCGCAATCCAAATATTCTCTTCTATTTCGTTGAGTTTCGCGTCATCACAGAAAATAAACTCTGAGAACATATGGTCACGGATACTGGAAATCGCCAGTTTCAGTTTTTCTGCGTAACTCCAGGCGTTTTCTCCCTGCAAAGGTTCACAAATGGCAGACTTATGGATGCGCAGATTGCGGTAGCCAAAGCTGCTGTCAAAATCGTTTACCATCGCTATTTTACGGGTAAATGTCTGTACATTTTCCCGGCACAGAAGTAAATAGAGATCGGCATTGAATGTCACGATATCGCAGCATTGCGCATATTTCTCGGCAATTCGCTGACACAATTTCCTGACGATTTTATTGCGTTCATCAACACCAAACACCGCTTCCACGGCTTCCAGACCACACAGTTTAATGATCCCCACAGCCAGATACTGATTATTGTTGGACTCAATAATCGCCATATTTTTAATAAAACCGCTTTCTTGATCGTAAGAGATCAGCGAGAGCAATTTATTCGAACGTTCAATTTCGGCATCTTTCATTTCCGCGATCGAATTTTTGATGCTGATAATCTCTTTCGCATCGCCTTCGCGAATTTTCAGAGCCTCGATTTGATCCGTTGAGTCAGGCAAAAATGCCAGCGTATTAACCAGCTCGGTCATTTCAGAAAATTGCCGACGGAACACACAAGTGGTCATTAAATAAACCACCAGCAATACGATAATAATGAAAGCAAACGGCAGATAAAAAAGTTTATCTGATGCGTTCAATAAATTACCGCCAGGATAATAAAAATAGATTTCGAATAATGCGTTGTTTGGCACCGCTGATGTTTTTTCGATATATTCAGTATCGACAGAATCAATAATATTATAATTGCCTTCGCTATTATAAATAATCAGTTTTTCACGAGCGAGTTGATTCTTGGCAATGATCTCATGGCCTTGTTTCAAAAATAGAACTTCATCATTAGCGCTGATTTGATCAAGATACTCGTTCAGATATCGCCAGTTTAAATCGACATGAATTTTATCCACCACTAACAAATCGTGATCTTTGCCGTTGATGCGTAGCGTAAAAGAGATACATTTTTTACCCGGACGATCAAAGCAATTGTATGCCGGATTCCAGCTGTTGTTAGAGTCATCTGAAGCCACCGACCACGGTCGTTTCGATGGGTTAAAATCGGCAAAAATAACCCGCCCTGACTCGTCGACAAGCGGTCCATTTACTTGTTCCTGATGATAAACAACAATTTTATCATTCGCCCTCCGCGAAAAGAGATAATATTTATTATCATCAAGTACCAGTCCCACCGAGTCTAAAAATGGCATCATTTCCATTTTAAGGATCACAGCGCGTTGAATCTCCTCTGTATTTTTTAATAAATACAGTGAGTCCTTTAATGTCAGGGCCGAACGTTCAATATCTTTAAAGAAATAGCCAACGTTTTTCTGAATAAGTTCAAAGCGGCTATCGGCACGTTTTACCGCGCGTTCCGATACCAGTTGATAGTTAATGATGAAAAAAAGGCCAATAAATGACAGTGCTGCCAATAAAAATAAAATTATCAGCCTTATCTTTATCTTTTCGTATAAACTCAGCATGTTAATACATTTAACAAAATAACTGTCTGAACGCTGTGCCGCTGCAAAAACAGTCCCTTGCTGCGGCTTTTTAACCAAATTACCCGATTCTACAAAATCAGCAGAAAGTTACAACACTTGCTTAGAGCAATAATTTCCTGTGAGGTGATTACCCTTTCAAGCAATATTCAAACGTAACTATCCTTTAATTTTCGGATCCAGCGCATCGCGTAAACCATCACCCAACAAATTGAACGCCAGTACAGTCAGAAAAATAGCCAGGGCCGGAAAAATAGCGACATGCGGCGCGATAACCATATCCGCTCGTGCCTCATTGAGCATTGCTCCCCACTCTGGTGTCGGCGGCTGCGCACCGAGGCCGAGAAATGACAGGCTGGCGGCAGAGATAATCGAGGTACCGATGCGCATGGTGAAAAACACCACGATAGACGAGACGGTCCCAGGCAGAATATGACGCAATAAAATGGTCATATCGCTGGCACCAATACTGCGTGCTGACTCAATAAAGGTTTGCTGTTTCAACACCAGCGTGTTGCCGCGCACCAGTCGGGCAAACGCGGGGATGGAAAAAATGGCGACTGCAATAATCACGTTAGCAATGCCGCTTCCCAACACCGCAACAACAGCGATGGCCAGCAAAATACCCGGGAAGGCAAACAGCACATCGCAAATGCGCATGATCAGCCGATCCCACCAGCCTTCATAATATCCCGCCAGCAAGCCCAGCAACGTCCCGATCGCCGCACCGATAAACACTGCAAACACGCCCGCCGCCAGCGAGATTTGCGCACCAACCAGGACACGGCTGAAAATGTCGCGTCCCAGTGAATCGACGCCAAACCAGTGCTGCAAAGAAGGTCCGTTATTCAGATTGTCATAATCGAAAAAATTTTCGGCGTCATAGGGGGCGATCCAGCGTGCAAAAATGGCCACCACAATCAATAAAATGACGAACAATGCGGCGGCCATCGCCATATGCTGATGGCGAAATCGTCGCCAGAATTCATGCCACGGTGTACGTACCTGGTCAGGTTTAACCAATGGCATGGCGTTTAACACCGCCTGACGTCGCCAGTTAAATATTCGCATCCTTACTTGTACCTGATAGCCGGGTTAATGGCGGCATAAAGCACATCCACCACTAAGTTGATAAGAATAAATTCCAGCGAGAAAAGCAGAATTTCCGCCTGAATCACCGGGTAATCGCGCATTTCTACGGAGTCGACGAGTAAGCGTCCAAGTCCGGGCCAGTTGAAGACTTTCTCCACCACAATGGAACCACCGAGTAAAAAGCCAAACTGTAAGCCCATCATGGTCACTACCGGGATCATCGCATTGCGTAACCCGTGTTTGAGGATGACCCAGGTTTCGCTCACCCCTTTCGCCCTCGCGGTACGCATATAATCTTCGCTTAAGACGTCGACAAACGATGCGCGGGTAAAGCGCGCCATCACGGCTGCCACTGCCGCGCCGAGCGTCAGGGAGGGTAAAATGTAGTGCTGCCAACTGTCTGCACCAACGGTGGGTAACCAGCCAAGTTCAACTGAGAAAACCTGAATCAACAGTATTCCTAACGCAAATGCCGGGAATGAAATCCCTGATACCGCGATAGTCATACTTAATCGATCCGGCCAACGGTTACGCCAGACGGCGGCGATAATTCCCGCCGCCATACCAAATATCACTGCCCAGACCATACTGGTTATGGTCAGCCACAGCGTTGGCATAAAGCGGCTGGCAATCTCATCGGCAACCGGACGACGCGACACCATCGACAGGCCAAAATCGCCCTGTACGGCATTGGTGATATAGTGCCAGAACTGGTGATACAGTGGCTGATCCAACCCCAGTTGCTGACGCACCAGCTCGATGACCTGCGCATCGGCTTCTGGTCCGGCAATCAATCGCGCTGGATCGCCGGGTAGCATATGAACAAATAAAAACACCAGCACCGAGACGATAAACAGCGTCGGAATCAACCCCAGTAAGCGTTTGATAACGTAATTAAGCATTCCACTCCCTGCGTTGCTTATTGCAAATCCGCGTCTTCAAAGCTGAAACCGGTGTCTGGCATGATCCAAAAACCGCTCAGGTTTTTGCTGTGTGCCGACACCAGTTTTTCGACTACCAGCGGGATCCACGGCGACTCTTGCCAGATGATATCCTGCGCCGCCTTATACAAGCGCGCCTTTTCCGCCGGATCGTTGGTTTTCAGCGCCTGGGCAAGCTCGTCATCCACCTGCTTATTGCTGTAAAACGCAGTATTAAACAGCGTCGGCGGCCAGTTCTGCGAGGCGAACAGTGGCGATAGCGCCCAGTCAGCTTCACCAGTCGAGGCCGACCAGCCAGTGTAGAACATTCTCACGCCGCTCTCTTTCTGCCCTTTACCTTCAACTTCTGCCGCCCGCTGCCCGGCATCCATCGCCGTTACCTGGGCTTTAATCCCCACCTGCGCTAGCTGTTGCTGGGTAAATTGCAGCACTTTCTGCGCGGTGCTGTGGTTATGTGACGACCACAGCGTGGTACTGAAGCCGTTGGGATACCCCGCCTCTTTCAATAATTCACGCGCTTTCGCCGGATCGTAAGGCCACGGTTGATAACTTTGCGCGTAGGCAATACTCGGTGGCACCACACCAGTAGCAGGAACTGCATATCCCGCAAAGGCCACTTTCACCAGTGCCTGACGGTTAATGGCGTAATTCAGCGCCTCACGGACCTTCGGGTTATCGAACGGCTTTTGCGTCACGTTCATACTGATATAACGCTGCATAATTGACGGACTGGCCATCAACTCGATATTTTTGTTTTTCTCCAGCAGTGCGGCCTGCTCGTAGGGAATGGGGAAAGCAAACTGCGCTTCACCGGTTTGCAGCATTGCCGCGCGGGTGTTGTTATCCGCCACCGGACGCCAGGTTATGCTGTCCAGTTTGGGCAATCCTGGCTGCCAGTAACCCGCGAATTTTTTCACTTTCACAAAATCGGTCTGATTCCAGGTATCCAGTTCATACGGCCCGGTTCCCACCGGATGAAAACCAATATCCTTGCCATATTTTTCCAGCGCTGCCGGTGAAATCATCGCGGTCGCCGGATGGGCAAGAATATTAATAAACGCTGAAAACGGCTGTTTGAGGGTAATCTTTACCGTTGTCGGATCGATCGCTTCCGTTTTGGCAATATTCTTATACAGGTTATAGCGTTTAAGATGATTCGCCGGATCGCTGGCCCGGTCCAGATTCGCTTTTACCGCCGCTGCGTTGAAATCGGTGCCATCCTGGAATTTAATTCCTTCCCGCAGTTTCACGGTGTAAGTAAGGCCGTCATCGGAAACGGTATAACTCTCCGCCAGCACGTTTTTCAGTTTCATCTCTTTATCGAGACCGAACAGCCCCTGGTAAAACGATTTCGCTACGGCCTGAGATAACGTGTCATTCGCGTCATATGGATCGAGCGTGGTGAAGTCCGATCCTACCGCCACCACCACATCTTTGGCAGCGAATGCACAAGATGCCATCAACGCTGTCGCAATGCCCAGCGCCACTAACCCACTACGGTGTACAGCTCTTGCCATTTTATTCTCCGCCTGAATGTTATCTACGCATGAATGCGTATTCTGATTGTGGTTGTGCGACGTAATGCCCCGGCCCGACGCATTGCAACGAGACGGCTGCAACCTCTTCGCCACGCAGATGAATATTGCTGGGAAGATCGTCCGACAGCAGTACACGCTGCGGTCGTTGTCGGGACGGTTCAGCGACCGGAACTGCCGCCAGTAATTTACGCGTATAAGGATGCTGCGGGTTTTCAAAGACCGCGCGCCGTGGACCAATTTCAACAATTTGTCCGAGATACATCACCGCCACACGATGACTAATCCGCTCTACAACGGCCATATCGTGGGAGATAAACAGATACGCAATGCCGAAATCACGCTGGAGATCGAGCAACAAGTTGATAATCTGCCCGCGAATAGAAACATCCAGCGCTGATACAGCTTCATCGGCAATGATCACTTTTGGATTCAATGCCAACGCGCGAGCAATGCAGATGCGCTGTCGCTGGCCGCCGGAAAACTCATGCGGGTAACGCCACGCATGTTCAGGTAACAGACCCACGCGCTCCAGCAACCACGCAACGCGTGCAGCCGCTTCTTTACCTGGCAATAAACCGTGTACGCGCAGCGGTTCGATAATCGAATCACCGATGGTCTGACGTGGGTCCAGCGAAGCGTAAGGGTCCTGAAAAATAAACTGAATATCGCGACGCAATGCCTGAAGTTTGCCGGGTGACAAAGTATCGATTCGCTGACCGTTAAAGATAATTTCGCCGCCCTGCGATTCGACCAGGCGCAGCAACGCCCGCCCGGTAGTGGATTTACCGCTGCCAGACTCACCCACCAGCGATAGCGTTTCGCCAGGCCAGAGATCAAAACTGACTTTCTCAACGGCATGCACTTCCCGCGTTACGCGATTCAACAAACCACTGCGCAAAGGGAAACGGGTGACCAGATTACGCACCCGTAAAACAGGTTCGCCATCCACCACCGTTTTCTGCTCGATGGGTGGCTCCTGTTTCGCTGGATGTTCAAGCGATATCAATGGGAAACGTCGTGGATAATCTAACCCTTTCATCGCACCAAGTTGCGGAACAGCAGCTAACAGCGCACGGGTATAAGGATGTTGCGGTGCATTAAAAATCTGTTCGACGCTACCCGTTTCCACCGCCTCGCCCTGATACATCACCAGTACCCGATCGGCAATCTCTGCCACCACACCCATATCGTGAGTGATAAAGATAACGCCCATCGACATCTCTTTTTGCAATACTTTGATTAATTGCAGGATTTGCGCCTGAATAGTGACATCCAGCGCGGTGGTTGGCTCATCGGCAATCAGCACCGCCGGGCGGCATGACAGCGCCATCGCAATCATCACTCGCTGGCGCATCCCGCCAGAGAGTTGATGCGGATAACGTGAAAGAATGGTTTGTGCCTCCGGAATGCGTACCTGATCCAGCATCCGCTTCGCCTCGACCATTGCTTCTTCACGACTGGCGTTTTGATGCAGACGAATTGATTCGGCAATCTGTTCACCCACAGTAAATACCGGGTTCAGCGATGTCATCGGCTCCTGAAATATCATTGCCATATCCGCACCGCGCACATGGCGCATTTGTGCAGCGCTCTGCTCGCTAAGTTCAATCACTTCGCGAGTGCGCCGCCGCAACAGCATTTGATCGCACTGCACTAAACCGCCCGCCTGTTCCAACAGGCGCATCAGTGCCAGCGCAGTCACTGACTTACCAGAGCCGGATTCGCCAACAATTGCCAGCGTCTCACCGCGTTGCAGGCTAAAAGAGAGATTGCGGACCGCAGCTATTTTCTGCTGCTCCTGCATAAAGGCAATATTCAGATTTTCAACCGCCAGCACATCACCGGCATCAAGTTCATCACTGTGTGGCAACGGTGTCCCCTTTTTCACGGTAGATACCGGTGGTTGGCGTATCGCCTGCGTAGCCCCAGGCGCGATACATTCCTTCGGTGTTAAACGGTAGCGCGACGTTACCTTCATGGTCGATAGCGATTAAGCCACCGCTACCGCCAAGCGCAGGGAGTTTTTCCATTACTACCCGCTCGCAGGCTTCCGCGAGACTTAATCCGCCGTAATCCATTAACGCGGCGATGTCATATGCCGCCAGCGCGCGGATGAAGACTTCGCCCGTGCCGGTACATGAAACCGCCACACTGGCGTTATTGGCGTAGCATCCGGCACCCACTAAGGGACTATCGCCAACTCGTCCGGGTAATTTATTGGTCATTCCGCCCGTGGACGTGGCTGCCGCCAGATTGCCGTTTAAATCCAACGCCACGGCCCCCACGGTGCCCATTTTCTGTTTTTCATCCAGTGGCGCACCGCTATGGTCGAGGACCATTGCCCCTTCCTCGCGCGCTGCCAGGAGTTGTTCATAGCGCAAAGGCGTGGAGAAAATCTCCGGCGAGACGCGCTCCATGCCATGAGCAAATGCAAAATTTTCTGCCCCTTCGCCAATCATCATCACATGCGGGCTTTGCTCCATCACCAGCCGGGCGGCAAGAACCGGATTACGCAGATGCCTAACGCCCGCCACCGCACCGGCTTTCAGGGTGTTACCATCCATCACACAGGCGTCGAGTTCATGCGTTTCATCTCGCGTAAAGACTGCGCCAATTCCGGCGTTAAACAGTGGACACTCTTCCAGTAGACGCACCGTTTCCGTCACCACATCCAGCGCACTTTCGCCCGCTTCCAGCATTTTCTGCCCGGTTTCAACAATGGCAGACAACGCCTCAATGTAGCGTAATTCCTGTTGCAGACTCATCTGCGCGCGGCTAATTGCACCTGCGCCACCATGAATTGCAATGACTGCTTTGCCCATAGTATTCGTCCATTAAGGGTGGCTCGCCACTTTTGCTATAAATATCAGAATTTTTATGAATTACTCATTCAATTTTTGAATATAGAAAGATGGATATGGCATGTAAAGGCAGGAGCCAGCGCTACGCCCGAGGTGGCATACAGTCTGTGGCGTTTTTCTGACATAATAGGCAAATTCGATTTTGCCTCCGCAGGAGTGTTTTCATGGAATTTACCACCGGATTGATGTCGCTCGACACCGCGCTTAATGAGATGCTTTCTCGCGTTACCCCACTGACCGCCCAGGAAACGCTGCCACTGGTACAGTGTTTTGGTCGTATTCTGGCGAGCGATGTCGTTTCGCCACTGGATGTCCCGGGGTTTGATAACTCCGCTATGGACGGCTACGCGGTGCGTTTAGCCGATATTGCCTCCGGGCAACCGCTGCCCGTTGCCGGTAAATCCTTTGCCGGTCAGCCGTACCATGGTGAATGGCCTGCGGGTACCTGCATTCGTATTATGACCGGTGCGCCGGTGCCGGAAGGCTGCGAAGCGGTGGTGATGCAGGAACAGACCGAACAGACTGACGCTGGCGTGCGTTTTACTGCTGAAGTGCGTAGCGGGCAAAATATTCGCCGTCGCGGTGAAGATATCTCTGCGGATGCGGTTGTTTTCCCGGCGGGAACACGCCTGACTACCGCAGAGCTGCCAGTGATTGCTTCGCTGGGAATTGCCGACGTTCCGGTGATTCGTAAAGTGCGAGTAGCGCTGTTTTCTACCGGTGATGAACTCCAGTTGCCAGGCCAGCCGCTGGGCGACGGCCAAATCTACGATACCAACCGTCTCGCCGTGCACCTGATGTTAGAACAGCTGGGTTGCGAGGTAATCAACTTAGGGATTATTCGCGACGATCCACACGCCCTGCGCGCCGCATTTATTGAAGCTGATAGCCAGGCAGATGTGGTGATCAGTTCCGGCGGTGTATCGGTTGGTGAAGCGGATTACACCAAAACCATTCTCGAAGAGCTGGGGGAGATCGCCTTCTGGAAGCTGGCGATTAAACCAGGTAAACCGTTCGCGTTCGGTAAACTCAGCAATAGCTGGTTCTGCGGCCTGCCGGGCAACCCGGTTTCAGCAACGCTGACCTTCTATCAACTGGTACAGCCTTTGCTGGCAAAATTGAGCGGCAACACCGCCAGCGGCCTGCCCGCGCGCCAGCGTGTGCGCACGGCATCGCCTCTGAAGAAATCGCCAGGACGCCTTGATTTCCAGCGCGGCGTGCTGCAACGCAACGCCGATGGCGAACTGGAAGTGACGACCACCGGACATCAGGGTTCACATATATTTAGCTCCTTTAGCCTCGGCAACTGCTTTATCGTACTGGAGCGCGAGCGCGGCAATGTGGAAGTGGGCGAATGGGTGGAAGTAGAACCGTTTAACGCGTTGTTCGGAGGCCTGTAATGGCGGAACTCAGCGATCAGGAGATGCTGCGCTACAACCGGCAAATCATTCTGCGCGGTTTTGATTTTGACGGTCAGGAGGCGCTAAAAGATTCTCGCGTGCTGATCGTCGGCCTCGGTGGACTCGGCTGTGCAGCTTCGCAGTATCTGGCAAGCACCGGTGTCGGCAACCTGACGCTGCTCGACTTCGACACGGTTTCGCTTTCAAATCTGCAACGCCAGACACTGCATAGTGATGCCACGGTCGGGCAACCGAAGGTGGAATCCGCCCGAGACGCACTGGCGCGGATCAATCCACATATCGCGATTACGCCGGTAAATGCGTTGCTTGATGACGTGGAGCTTGCTGCATTGATCGCTGAACACAATCTGGTGCTCGACTGCACGGATAACGTTGCGGTACGTAATCAATTGAACGCTGGCTGTTTTGCCGCAAAGGTGCCGCTGGTTTCCGGGGCGGCAATTCGTATGGAAGGGCAAATCACGGTCTTCACTTATCAGGACGGCGAACCGTGCTACCGCTGCCTTAGCCGTTTGTTTGGCGAGAACGCGCTAACCTGCGTAGAAGCAGGCGTGATGGCACCGTTGATCGGGGTGATTGGTTCGTTGCAGGCAATGGAGGCGATCAAACTGCTGGCAGGTTATGGCAAGCCTGCCAGCGGCAAAATCGTCATGTACGATGCGATGACCTGTCAGTTCCGTGAAATGAAACTGATGCGTAATCCGGGGTGTGAGGTGTGCGGGCAGTAATTGCCAGCCCCAGGCCTGATAAGTCGCGACAAGCGTCGCATCAGGCATTTGCTCCAGACGCCAGATGCGGCGTGAACGCCTTATCTGGCCTACGGTTCGGGCGCAGATTTCCAGGCGCGGCAAGCGTTGGTGCACTCCACCACGTTATCAGCAATTGATGAGGATGCAGAACGTCCTGTTAAATCGACGTTCTGCCAAAAGCCCCCTGCCAGTCCTGCTCAAACTTCGCCACGGCGGCGTCAACTGCCGGATAGCTAATCATCTGCTGCGCCACATCCAGTGGCAGAGTAATTGATTCACATCCTGCCAGTAAGCAGTCCAGTGCCTGACGCGGGGTTTTGAAACTTGCGGCTAACACTTTCGCCTGCGGCGCATGCATTTTCAATAACTGGTGTAAGTCGGTCACGGTTTGAATACCGCTACCGCCCTGAGCATCAATACGATTAACGTAAGGCGCAACATATTCCGCACCTGCCAGCGCCGACAGCAGCCCTTGTGCCGCGCCATATACCGCGGTTCCCAGCGTCGGAATCCCTTCCGCTTTTAACATCTTAATAGCTGCCAGCCCCTCGGCGGTCACCGGAACTTTCACCACGATATCAGCAATAATAGAGCGCAGCTTACGCGCGTCATTCACCATCCCTTCGGCAGTGGTAGCCATCACCTGGGCAAACAGACGCCCCTGACCGCCCATCGCTTCGTGAAGCTCCGGAAGTACCACCTCCAGCGGTTTTTTACCCGCGGCGATAATACTTGGGTTAGTGGTCACACCCGCCAGCGGAAAAATACGTGACAGCGCCTTCACCGCAACAACGTCTGAAGTATCCAGATACAGTTCCATACCATCCTCAAAATGTACTTTTTGTCTGAATGTAGACTATCACGGGAAAACTCTCTGAACAGTTGACGCACATCAATCAAACTTTCATTCGAAAGTATTTTAATGTTTGAACGAAACAGAGAGGCAACTATGATTTTCAATATTCAGCGCTACTCGACCCATGACGGCCCCGGTATCCGCACGGTCGTTTTTCTTAAAGGCTGTTCACTGGGCTGCCGCTGGTGTCAGAACCCGGAAAGCCGCGCCCGCACGCAGGATCTTCTGTATGACGCACGTCTGTGTCTGGAAGGCTGTGAGCTGTGCGCTAAGACCGCGCCGGAAGTGATTGAGCGCGCGCTGAATGGTTTGCTTATTCATCGGGAAAAGTTAACCCCGGAGCATCTGACGGCGTTAACCGACTGCTGCCCGACACAGGCGTTAACCGTGTGTGGTGAAGTGAAAAGCGTAGAGGAGATCATGGCGACTGTTCTGCGTGATAAACCGTTTTACGATCGCAGCGGCGGCGGCTTAACGCTTTCTGGCGGTGAACCGTTTATGCAGCCGGAAATGGCGATGGGGCTACTGCAAGCCAGCCACGAGGCCGGCATTCATACTGCGGTAGAAACCTGTCTGCATGTGCCGTGGAAATATATCGCCCCTTCTCTGCCCTATATCGATCTGTTTCTTGCCGATTTAAAACATGTTGCCGACGCGCCGTTTAAACAGTGGACCGACGGTAACGCCGCCAGAGTGCTGGATAACCTGAAAAAACTCGCTGCGGCGGGGAAAAAAATCATCATCCGCGTGCCGTTGATTCAGGGCTTTAATGCCGATGAAACCTCTGTGAAAGCCATTACTGATTTTGCCGCCGACGAGCTGCACGTCGGCGAAATTCATTTCCTGCCCTACCACACGCTGGGCATCAACAAATATCACTTACTTAATCTGCCCTATGACGCCCCGGAAAAACCGCTTGATGCGCCAGAACTGCTCGACTTTGCCCTGCAGTATGCCTGCCAGAAAGGGTTAACCGCGACCTTACGAGGATAACAACCATGACCACACTGAAACTGGACACGCTCAGCGACCGCATTAAAGCGCACAAAAATGCGCTGGTGAATATTGTGAAACCGCCGGTCTGTACCGAGCGCGCGCAGCACTATACCGAGATGTATCAACAACATCTCGATAAGCCGATCCCGGTACGTCGCGCTCTGGCGCTGGCCCATCACCTGGCGAATCGCACTATTTGGATCAAGCACGATGAGTTGATCATCGGCAACCAGGCAAGCGAAGTTCGCGCCGCGCCGATCTTCCCGGAATATACCGTCTCCTGGATCGAAAAAGAGATTGATGATCTGGCGGATCGTCCGGGTGCAGGTTTTGCGGTGAGCGAAGAGAACAAACGCGTTCTGCATGAAGTGTGCCCTTGGTGGCGCGGTCAGACGGTACAGGATCGCTGCTATGGCATGTTTACCGATGAGCAAAAAGGCCTGCTGGCGACCGGTATCATTAAAGCGGAAGGTAATATGACCTCCGGCGATGCGCACCTGGCGGTCAATTTCCCACTGTTGCTGGAAAAAGGGCTTGATGGTCTGCGCGAGAAAGTGGCGGAGCGCCGCATGCGTATTAACCTGACCGTGCTGGAAGATCTGCACGGCGAGCAATTCCTGAAAGCGATTGATATCGTGTTGGTGGCGGTCAGTGAACATATTGAACGTTTCGCTGCCCTGGCGCGTGAAATGGCCGCTACCGAACCCCGCGAAAGCCGTCGCGATGAACTGCTGGCGATGGCCGAAAACTGCGACCTTATCGCCCACCAGCCGCCGCAGACTTTCTGGCAGGCGCTGCAACTGTGCTACTTCATCCAGTTGATTTTGCAGATCGAATCTAACGGTCACTCAGTATCGTTTGGTCGTATGGACCAGTATCTCTACCCGTACTATCGCCGCGACGTTGAACTGAACCAGACACTGGATCGTGAACACGCCATCGAGATGCTGCATAGCTGCTGGCTGAAACTGCTGGAAGTGAACAAGATCCGCTCCGGCTCGCACTCAAAAGCCTCTGCGGGAAGTCCGCTGTATCAGAACGTCACCATTGGCGGGCAAAATCTGGTTGATGGTCAGCCGATGGACGCGGTGAATCCACTCTCTTACGCAATCCTCGAATCTTGCGGCCGCCTGCGTTCCACTCAGCCTAACCTCAGCGTGCGCTACCACGCGGGAATGAGTAACGATTTCCTCGATGCCTGCGTACAGGTGATCCGCTGCGGCTTCGGGATGCCGGCGTTCAACAACGACGAAATCGTCATCCCGGAATTTATTAAACTCGGTATTGAACCGCAGGATGCTTACGACTACGCGGCGATTGGCTGTATCGAAACCGCCGTCGGTGGCAAATGGGGCTATCGCTGCACCGGGATGAGCTTTATCAACTTCGCCCGCGTGATGCTGGCGGCGCTGGAAGGCGGTCGTGATGCCACCAGCGGCAAAGTGTTCCTGCCACAAGAAAAAGCGTTGTCAGCGGGTAACTTCAACAACTTCGATGAAGTGATGGACGCGTGGGACACGCAAATCCGTTACTACACCCGTAAATCAATCGAAATCGAATATGTCGTCGACACCATGCTGGAAGAGAACGTGCACGATATTCTCTGCTCGGCGCTGGTGGATGACTGTATTGAGCGAGCGAAAAGCATTAAACAAGGCGGCGCGAAGTATGACTGGGTTTCTGGCCTGCAGGTCGGCATTGCTAACCTCGGCAACAGCCTGGCGGCAGTGAAGAAACTGGTGTTTGAACAGGGCGCGATTGGTCAGCAACAACTGGCTGCCGCACTGGCGGATGACTTCGACGGCCTGACGCACGAGCAGCTGCGTCAGCGGCTGATTAACGGCGCGCCGAAGTACGGCAACGACGATGATACTGTCGATACGCTGCTGGCTCGCGCTTATCAGACCTATATCGACGAACTGAAACAGTACCATAACCCGCGCTACGGTCGTGGTCCGATTGGCGGCAACTATTACGCAGGTACGTCGTCTATCTCCGCTAACGTACCGTTTGGCGCGCAGACTATGGCAACGCCGGACGGACGTAAAGCACATACCCCGCTGGCAGAAGGCGCTAGTCCGGCCTCCGGTACTGACCATCTCGGCCCAACGGCGGTCATTGGCTCGGTGGGTAAACTGCCTACGGCAGCGATTCTCGGCGGCGTGTTGCTCAACCAGAAACTGAATCCGGCAACGCTGGAGAACGAATCTGACAAGCAGAAACTGATGATCCTACTGCGCACCTTCTTCGAGGTGCATAAAGGCTGGCATATTCAGTACAACATCGTTTCCCGCGAAACGCTGCTGGAAGCGAAAAAACATCCGGATCAGTACCGCGATCTGGTGGTGCGCGTAGCGGGTTATTCCGCCTTCTTCACTGCGCTCTCTCCAGACGCACAGGACGATATCATCGCCCGTACTGAACATATGCTGTAATCTCCTTCGCCCGGTAACGGTTGTTGCCGGGCGAAAATACTCATCCCATCGATATTATTTTAATCCGAAATAAATTTGTGCTCCGCGTCACATTGTCATTACACTGTGGCGGTTTGCATTCATTGTCAGGAGCACATCTATGAGCGTAAAAGTTATCGTCACAGACATGGACGGTACTTTTCTGAGCGACGCCAAAACGTACAACAATGAGCGTTTTATGGTGCAATATCAGGAACTTAAAAAGCGTGGCATTGAGTTTGTTGTCGCCAGCGGTAATCAGTATTACCAGCTTATTTCGTTCTTTCCTGAGCTAAAGGATGAGATCTCTTTTGTCGCAGAAAACGGCGCATTGGTTTACGAACATGGCAAGCAGTTGTTCCACGGCGAATTAACCCGACATGAATCGCGGATTGTGATTGGCGAGTTGCTAAAAGATAAGCAACTCAATTTTGTCGCCTGCGGTCTGCAAAGTGCATATGTCAGCGAAAATGCCCCCGAAGCATTCGTCGCACTGATGGCAAAACACTACCATCGCCTGAAACCTGTAAAAGATTATCAGGAGATTGACGATGTGCTGTTTAAATTTTCGCTCAACCTGCCAGATGAGCAGATCCCCTTGGTCGTCGACAAACTGCACGTTGCGCTCGACGGCATTATGAAGCCGGTTACCAGTGGTTTTGGCTTTATCGACCTGATTATTCCTGGCCTGCATAAAGCGAATGGTATTTCGCGGTTACTGAAACGCTGGGATCTGTCACCGCAAAATGTGGTAGCGATTGGCGACAGCGGTAACGATGCGGAGATGCTGAAAATGGCGCGTTATTCCTTTGCGATGGGCAATGCTGCGGAAAACATTAAACAAATCTCCCGTTACGCTACCGATGATAATAATCATGAAGGCGCGCTGAATGTGATTCAGGCGGTGCTGGATAACACCGCTCCTTTCAATAAGTAACCTTTTCCCGGCCGGAGCAATCGTTCCGGCATCTCTCTTTTTTGCTCACTTTGTGCACTTACTCAAGATTTTCATCTTGCGTTAACTTATTTTTAACTTAAAGTATCAATCATAACTATTTTCACTTTCGAACGAAAGTTGTGAGGTTGATATGACTTTTACCTATGAGACACTGCCAACAGATGCGAAAACGGCTATCCGTAAGATGAAAGCGGAGCTGCGACAACAGATCGGCGATGTACAACAGGTCTTCGATAAACTCTCTGCAAAAATCGAAGCACGTGTAGCAGAAATAGACGCCCTCAAAGGGCAAGGATTACCGGTTTGGCCGGAAGTCCCATATAGCGACGTTGCAGCAGGTACAGTGAATGAAGCCACGCGCAATGAAATTAAACGTCGCGGCTGTGCAGTAATTAAAGGCCATTTCCCCCGCGAACAGGCACTGGCATGGGATCGCGCAATGCTTGACTATCTTGATGCCAATCATTTTGATGATGTTTATAAAGGTCCCGGCGACAGCTTCTTTGGATCGCTGGAGGCATCTCGTCCTGAAATCTACCCTATTTACTGGTCGCAGGCACAAATGCAGGCGCGACAAAGTGACAATATGGCGGCGGTGCAATCTTTCCTTAACCGCCTGTGGAAGTCTGAAAGCAACGGCAGGCAGTGGTTTGATCCCGATATTAGCGTGATCTATCCGGACAGGATCCGCCGCCGCCCACCAGGCACGACGTCTAAAGGTCTGGGTGCACACACTGATTCTGGGGCGCTGGAACGTTGGTTATTACCCGCTTATCAGCGTGTTTTTGCCCATGTTTTCAACGGTAATGTCGACGATTACGATCCGTGGGATGCTGCATACCGTACTGATGTTGAAGAGTACACGGTGGATAACACCACAAAATGTTCGGTGTTCCGCACTTTTCAAGGCTGGACGGCGCTTTCCGATATGTTACCAGGACAGGGATTATTGCATGTGGTGCCAATCCCGGAAGCGATGGCGTATGTTTTATTGCGCCCACTGCTGGATGACGTACCGGACGATGAGTTGTGTGGGGTCGCTCCTGGCAAAGTTCTGCCCATTTCAGAGAAATGGCATCCACTACTGATTAAAGCACTCACTTCCATTCCAGCTATTACAGCGGGGGATTCCGTCTGGTGGCACTGCGACGTGATCCACTCCGTCGCATCGGTAAATAATCAACAAGGCTGGGGGAATGTGATGTATATCCCTGCCGCGCCGATGTGTGAGAAAAACCGGGCTTATGCGCATAACGTCAGGAAAGCACTGGAAAAAGGGGCATCACCGGGCGATTTCCCTCGAGAAGATTATGAAGCAAACTGGGATGGCCGATTTACGCTGGATGATCTGAACATTCACGGTAAGCGCGCGCTGGGCATGGATGTTTGAGAGGTGATGGATTAGTAGAAGTGAATTGATGTGAGGTTAAGAAAGCAGGTTCGGTGTTGCTCAGATTGCTGACAAAGTGCGCTTTGTTCATGCCGGATGCGGCGTGACCGTCTTATCCGACCTACAAAATCATGCAAATTCAATATATTGCGATACACTGTCAGGCCTGATAAGCGTAGCGCATCAGGCAATTTTGCATTTGTCATCAGTTTCAGTAGCCCTGGCCATATCAGGGCTACTGATAATAACTTACTCGATCCCTTTACTACGCAGGTAATCTTCGTAATTACCGCTAAAGTCGATCACGCGTTCCGGGGTGATTTCCAGAATTCGGGTCGCCAGGGAGCTTACAAACTCACGGTCGTGAGAAACAAAGATCAGCGTGCCCTGATACAGTTCCAGCGCCATGTTCAGCGACTCAATGGATTCCATATCAAGGTGGTTGGTCGGTTCGTCCATGATCAGAATGTTCGGCTTCTGCATCATTAACTTACCAAACAGCATCCGCCCTTTTTCTCCACCGGAAAGCACTTTCGCTGGCTTTTTGATGTCGTCCTGGCTGAACAGCAAACGACCGAGAATGCTACGTACCGCCTGCTCGTCATCGCCTTCCTGTTTCCACTGACTCATCCATTCGAATACGGTCAGATCATTTTCGAACTCATATTCGTGGTCCTGGGCGTAGTAACCAATGCGCGCGTTTTCAGACCATTTTACGGTGCCGCTGTCCGGTTGCAGATCGCCCACCAGCGTTTTCAGCAGCGTTGATTTACCGACGCCGTTGGTACCCAGTACCGCCAGTTTTTCACCGACTTCCAGCAGCAGGTTGAGATTTTTAAACAGTGGACCGTTATCAAACCCTTTGGTCAGACCTTCCACTTCCAGCGCGTTACGGAACAGTTTCTTATCCTGTTCAAAACGGATGAACGGGTTCTGACGGCTGGAGGCTTTCACCTCTTCAAGTTTGATTTTATCAATCTGGCGTGCGCGCGAAGTTGCCTGGCGAGATTTCGAGGCGTTGGCACTAAAGCGGCTAACGAAAGATTGCAACTCAGCAATCTGCGCTTTCTTCTTGGCGTTATCAGCCAGCAGACGTTCACGCGCCTGAGTCGCCGCCGTCATGTACTCATCGTAGTTGCCCGGATAAACGCGCAGTTCACCGTAATCCAGATCCGCCATGTGGGTACAAACCATGTTAAGGAAGTGACGGTCGTGCGAGATGATGATCATGGTGCTGTCACGCTCGTTCAGCACCTGTTCCAGCCAACGAATGGTGTCGATGTCGAGGTTGTTGGTCGGTTCGTCGAGCAGGAGAATGTCCGGATCAGCAAACAGCGCCTGCGCCAGCAGCACACGCAGCTTCCAGCCAGGAGCAACTTCACTCATCGGGCCGTAGTGCTGTTCCACTGGGATTCCCACGCCAAGCAACAGTTCACCGGCGCGAGCTTCCGCAGAGTAACCGTCCATTTCGCCGTATTTCACTTCCAGATCGGCCACTTTATAGCCGTCCTCTTCACTCATTTCCGGCAAAGCATAGATGCGGTCGCGCTCCTGCTTCACTTCCCACAACTCTTTATGCCCCATGATCACCGTATCCAGCACGGTGAACTCTTCAAAGGCAAACTGATCCTGACGCAATTTACCAATGCGCTCGTTGGGATCGAGGGAAACGTTACCCAGCGTCGGCTCTAAGTCGCCGCCGAGGATCTTCATAAAGGTGGATTTACCACTACCGTTCGCGCCAATCAGGCCGTAACGGTTGCCGCCGCCAAACTTGACGGAAATGTTTTCAAACAACGGCTTACTGCCGAACTGCATGGTGACGTTACTGGAAACTAACACAGGCGTATCCTGAAAAGAGATATGACAAACCGCGTATTATGCCATAAGTCTGAAAGAAGATCCCGTCCCCCGCTTAAGGTCTACACTCTTCCCAAAGGCAAAAAATGTGATTTCGTACACATCTGATTTCACTGTGAGCTGGAATGAACTTATAATGCGCTTCCAATACTCTAATATTCTCAACCCAATGGCCTGCCAGGCACTAAATCTCGCTTAACATGAATATGAAATTGAAAACATTATTCGCAGCGGCCTTCGCTGTTGTCGGCTTTTGCAGTACCGCCTCTGCGGTAACTTATCCTCTGCCAACCGACGGGAGTCGCCTGGTTGGTCAGAATCAGGTGATCACCATTCCTGAAGGTAACACTCAGCCGCTGGAGTATTTTGCCGCCGAGTACCAGATGGGTCTTTCCAACATGATGGAAGCTAACCCGGGTGTGGACACCTTCCTGCCGAAAGGCGGTACTGTACTGAACATTCCGCAGCAGCTGATCCTGCCGGATACCGTTCATGAAGGCATTGTCATTAACAGCGCAGAGATGCGTCTCTATTACTATCCGAAAGGCAGCAACACCGTTATCGTGCTGCCCATCGGCATTGGTCAGTTAGGCAAAGACACGCCTATCAACTGGACCACCAAAGTTGAGCGTAAGAAAGCAGGCCCGACCTGGACGCCGACCGCCAAAATGCACGCAGAGTACCGCGCTGCGGGCGAACCGCTTCCGGCTGTCGTTCCGGCAGGTCCGGATAACCCGATGGGGCTGTATGCACTCTACATCGGTCGCCTGTACGCTATCCATGGCACCAACGCCAACTTCGGTATCGGTCTGCGTGTAAGTCATGGCTGTGTGCGTCTGCGTAACGAAGACATCAAATTCCTGTTCGAGAAAGTACCGGTCGGTACTCGCGTACAGTTTATTGATGAGCCGGTAAAAGCGACCACCGAGCCTGACGGCAGCCGTTATATTGAAGTCCATAACCCGCTGTCTACCACCGAAGCCCAGTTTGAAGGTCAGGAAATTGTGCCAATTACCCTGACGAAGAGCGTGCAGACAGTAACTGGTCAGCCTGATGTGGATCAGGTCGTGCTGGATGAAGCGATCAAAAATCGTTCCGGGATGCCGGTTCGTCTGAATTAATCTTCAAAACTTAAATTAAAAGGCGGACTCATAATCCGCCTTTTTTATTTGCCAGCACCTAGCTGGCCGGGAACATAACTAACAAAACGTATCCCACCAGCGCCGCCCACAACAGCATCGGTATTGAATAGAGATGGAAACGCCACCAGATACGGCGATCGTTTGCCATCCGTAACGCAATCAAATTTGCCAGCGATCCGGGTAATAAACCAAAGCCACCGACGTTTACCGCCCATGCCAGTAATAAAGACGGTGGCACATAATTGAGCAGCAAAATCGTGCTCGGCACGTTACTGATCACCTGCGATAAACCAATCGCCGTTAACCATAATCCGGGTTCGGATAAATGACTCACGTTACTTAACACCCCCTGCAAAGCTGGCAGTTGGGTTAGTAAATGGACGTCGATAAACATCGCCATAAACACCAGCAGCAGCGTCCAGTCCACACTGAGCACCACGCGACGAGCCAGCAGCGCAAAGCCCGCCGCTACAATCACCAGTCCCCACAGCTCTTGTTTTAACTCCAGCGCCGTCAGAAAGACGATATACAGCCCCAGACAACTCCACACCAGCCGCGGTTTCCACTCAGGTGTTTGCGCCCCCGTATGATATTGCAGCGCCTTTCCAGGGAAACAACACCAGCACAGTAGCAGGAGTGTCAGCATCATTGCGCCAGCCAGCGGTGCCATTTGGGCAATAAACCCGGCAAACGAAAGACCAGAACGACCCCAGATAAGAATATTTTGCGGGTTGCCAATCGGCGTCAGTAGCGAACCCGCATTGACTGCTAGCGCCTCAAAAATAATCAGTCGATTAACCGGGATCTCACACAGTCTTTTTAGTGTGATTGTCAGCGGAACAACAATAAACAGCGCGACATCGTTGGTCAGAAATGTTGAAAGCAACGCCGCCGCCAGCACCATAAACATTGCCAGCCGACGCTCAGTAGCAAAGCGGCGCACCATTTTGCGCCCCAGCACATCAAAATAACCGCTTAACTCCACACCTTTGGTCAGCAGCATCAGGCCACTGAGGGTGATGATAGTGTGCCAGTCGATAGCAGCAAGCCAGGATTTCGGTGCAAAGGGAACGAAAAAACTTAATCCGATGCCAACAAGAATTAATAACTGAAAAAAGCGATCGCCTTGCAGCGTGCGTAAAAAAGGCAGGCTCATTTGGCACCGTGTTTCTGGGTAAACAAACGAAAGGCATCCAGCGTCTCTTCACTAACATGGTGCTCCATGCCTTCCGCGTCGCGACGAGCGATTTCCGGGCTGACACCCAACACTAACAAGAAATTTTCGACTATCTGATGTCGCTCGCGGCTTTCCTGCGCCAGCTTCTCTCCTTCTGCCGTTAAAAACACGCCACGCCAGGGGATCATTTCAATCAGCCCCATGGTTGCCAGTCGCTTAAGCATTTTAGCCACCGTCGGTTGCGAAACGCCCAGACGAGCCGCCATGTCCACCTGACGAGCTTCCCCCACTTCCCTGATCAAGTCAGAAATCAGCTCAACGTAATCATCAATAAGCTCGCGCCGGTGTGCCTCTCTGACCTGGCGGAACCCTTCAACGTGCTCTTCCACATTCACTAACTGCGTCACTTTTTTTGCTGTTGGCGTACCTGCGCGACGACTCATTGTGCTTCCTCATTATGGTGACGCATACATAGCGTTCTCATTTCGTGCGCACATTGTAAACCAGAGTTGCGAAGGTACAAAAAATTAACGTTTTAGCAATAGCTATATAATATAGCCTGTGCTATATCTGTATGTAATGCAATCATCCCTCAAGGATCGACGGGATTAGCAAGTCAGGAGGTCTTATGAATGAGTTCAAGAGGTGTATGCGCGTGTTTAGTCATTCTCCCTTTAAAGTACGGTTAATGCTGCTCTCTATGTTGTGCGATATGGTCAACAACAAACCGCAGCAAGATAAACCTTCCGATAAATAGCGGCGTCGCGGTACGCCGCTTCACTCCTGCTTTTATGCAGGCACAACGCGTTTTGCTCTGAAAAACCCCACTTTTTGTCGGATTTGCAATCCCCTTCGCAAAAGATTTGTTCGTCAGTAGTTGACCTGAACGGCAGCTCGCTCTATCTTCTTGCAGCCCTGCGTATATTGCGGCTCGCGGATGCGGACCCTTTTCCCCTCTTCACGCACTCTTGCAGGTATTGACCCTTGACGCCAGGGTAAGCACATGGCGTTTGTTACGATAGTGGCATATGAATTTAACCCTCAAAGAATCGCTTGTTACCCGTAGCCGGGTATTTAGCCCGTGGACTGCGTTCTACTTTTTACAGTCGCTATTAATTAACCTCGGCTTAGGTTACCCCTTCAGTTTGCTATATACCGCCGCATTTACGGCTATTTTGCTTTTGCTATGGCGAACATTGCCTCGCGTACAAAAAGTTCTGGTCGGTGTCAGTTCGCTGGTGGCAGCTTGTTATTTCCCTTTTGCTCAGGCCTACGGCGCGCCTAACTTCAATACCTTGCTGGCATTGCACTCCACCAATATGGAAGAGTCGACCGAAATCCTGACGATTTTTCCGTGGTATAGCTACCTGGTCGGCTTATTTATTTTTGCACTCGGCGTAATAGCAATCAGGCGGAAAAAAGAGAGTGAAAAAGCGCGCTGGAATACCTTCGACAGCCTGTGTCTGGTATTCAGTGTGGCGACATTTTTTGTTGCTCCCATGCAAAACCTGGCCTGGGGCGGCGTATTTAAACTGAAAGATACTGGCTATCCGGTATTTCGTTTTGCTAAGGATGTCATCGTCAATAATAACGAGGTGATCGAAGAGCAAGAACGGATGGCAAAACTTTCCGGAATGAAAGATACCTGGACGGTCACTGCCGTTAAGCCGAAGTATCAGACCTATGTGGTGGTGATCGGTGAAAGCGCGCGTCGCGATGCCCTCGGTGCCTTTGGCGGTCACTGGGACAATACCCCGTTTGCCAGCAGTGTTAACGGTTTGATATTTGCTGACTACATTGCCGCCAGTGGCTCCACGCAGAAATCGCTTGGCTTAACGCTCAATCGCGTAGTCGATGGCAAACCACAGTTTCAGGATAACTTTGTCACCCTGGCAAATCGCGCGGGCTTCCAGACCTGGTGGTTTTCCAACCAGGGCCAAATCGGCGAATACGATACCGCCATCGCCAGCATCGCCAAACGTGCAGATGAAGTGTACTTCCTGAAAGAAGGTAATTTTGAAGCAGATAAAAACACGAAAGACGAAGCGTTACTGGATATGACCGCGCAGGTGCTGGCGCAAGAACACTCGCAACCGCAACTGATTGTTTTACATCTGATGGGCTCACATCCACAGGCCTGCGACCGGACACAAGGCAAATACGCAACCTTTGTGCAATCGAAAGAAACGTCGTGCTATCTCTATACCATGACACAAACGGACGATTTGTTGCGTAAGCTGTACGACCAGTTACGCAATAGCGGCAGCAGCTTCTCGCTGGTTTACTTTGCGGACCACGGTCTGGCCTTTAAAGAACGCGGCAAAGACGTGCAATACCTTGCCCATGATGATAAGTATCAGCAAAATTTCCAGGTGCCTTTTATGGTCATCTCCAGCGATGATAAAGCGCATCGGGTGATTAAAGCCCGCCGTTCAGCCAATGACTTTTTAGGCTTTTTCTCGCAGTGGACGGGAATTAAAGCGAAGGAAATTAACATCAAATACCCGTTTATATCTGAGAAGAAAGCCGGGCCGATATACATCACCAACTTCCAGTTACAGAAGGTGGATTACAACCATCTCGGAACCGATATTTTCGACCCGAAACCTTAAAACAAAAAATCCGCCCCGAGAGGCGGATTTTTTATATCACCGAAGTGATTAGAAGCGGTAACCAACACCGGCAATCCAGGTGCCTACGTCAACGCTACGAATACGGCTCTGCTCGTAAGAGAAGTCCAGAGCAACGTTTTCCATCGGGTTGAACTGCAGACCAGCACCGTAGGAGAAACCGTAGTCGCTGGTGTCGTGTTTGTAGGTCGGGTATTCAGTGGTCTGGAATTTACCGTAACCCACACCCACTACACCGTAGATGCTTGCCCAGTCGTTAATGCGGTAAGCCGGACCAGCAGTGATGCCGTAGTACTGGTTTTTGTTGTAGTCACCAGAGCTGGCAGTACGGCTTTTCTCGGTGTAAGTGAAAGAACCGATCACACCCAGCGGGCTATTGTCTTCTTCATAGCGGTATTTCAGGTTGAAACCGCCCATTTTGTTCATTTGGCCCTGAGCGTCGCTCTGTGCGTAACCGCCAGTTACGGTAGAAGTCGCAGCTACGGAAGTACCTGCGGTGAAAGCCAGAACTGCGGCCAGTGCTGAAAGACATGCAATTTTTTTCATAACCACCTCAAATGTGATTCAAATAAGTCCTAAGTTTTAAATATATCAAAAATTAATGGGAAACTCTTCGCGATTTATGATGTCTAACGGGCCATTTCATGTAACAGAACGTTTCCATACACCGCTATCCATCTAAATTTAAATCACTTTTTCAGAGAACTGCGTAAGTATTACGCATGTATTCCCTGTCATTCATCCAGATTATTCCTAATCACCAGACTAATGATTCCATCAATCCTGGCGCATTTTAGTCAAAACGGGGGAAAATTTTTTCAACAAATGCTCAACCAGCATTGGGTATATCCAGTACACTCCACGCTTTACTTAGGTTTAGATATTTGTGGGAGAAAGGATGCCTGGTTCATTACGTAAAATGCCGGTCTGGTTACCAATAGTCATATTGCTCGTTGCCATGGCGTCTATTCAGGGTGGAGCCTCGTTAGCTAAGTCACTTTTTCCTCTGGTGGGCGCACCGGGTGTCACTGCGCTGCGTCTGGCATTAGGAACGCTGATCCTCATCGCGTTCTTTAAGCCATGGCGACTGCGCTTTGCCAAAGAGCAGCGGTTACCGCTGTTGTTTTACGGCGTTTCGCTGGGTGGGATGAATTATCTTTTTTATCTTTCTATTCAGACAGTACCGCTGGGTATTGCGGTGGCTCTGGAATTCACCGGACCACTGGCGGTGGCGCTGTTCTCTTCTCGTCGCCCGGTAGATTTCGTCTGGGTTGTGCTGGCGGTTCTTGGTCTGTGGTTCCTGCTACCGCTGGGGCAAGACGTTTCCCATGTCGATTTAACCGGCTGTGCGCTGGCACTGGGGGCCGGGGCTTGTTGGGCTATTTACATTTTAAGTGGGCAACGCGCAGGAGCGGAACATGGCCCTGCGACGGTGGCAATTGGTTCGTTGATTGCAGCGTTAATTTTCGTGCCAATTGGAGCGCTTCAGGCTGGTGAAGCACTCTGGCACTGGTCGGTTATTCCATTGGGTCTGGCGGTCGCTATTCTCTCGACCGCTCTACCTTATTCGCTGGAAATGATTGCCCTCACCCGTTTGCCAACACGGACATTTGGTACGCTGATGAGCATGGAACCGGCGCTGGCTGCCGTTTCCGGGATGATTTTCCTCGGAGAAACATTGACACCCATACAGCTGCTGGCGCTCGGCGCTATCATCGCCGCTTCAATGGGTTCTACGCTGACAGTACGCAAAGAGAGCAAAATAAAAGAATTAGACATTAATTAAATTTACATTTCTGCATGGTTATGCATAACCATGCAGAATTTCTCGCTACTTTTCCTCCACACCGTCTTTATATATCGAATTATGCAAAAGCATATTTATTCCGAAAATTCCTGGCGAGCCAATAAATAAGAATTATTCTTATCAATATATCTAACTCATTGAAATTTTATTAGTTTTGTTTTTCACGCTTGTTACCACTATTAGTGTGATAGGAACAGCCAGAATAGCGGAACACATAGCCGGTGCTATACTTAGTCTCGTTAATTACTGGGACATAACATCAAGAGGATATGAAATTATGAGTACCGCTAAATTAGTTAAATCAAAAGCGACCAATCTGCTTTATACCCGCAACGATGTCTCTGACAGCGAGAAAAAAGCAACAGTAGAGTTGCTGAATCGCCAGGTTATCCAGTTTATTGATCTTTCTTTAATTACCAAACAAGCGCACTGGAACATGCGCGGCGCTAACTTCATTGCCGTACATGAAATGCTGGATGGCTTCCGCACCGCACTGATCGATCATCTGGATACCATGGCAGAACGTGCAGTGCAGCTGGGCGGTGTAGCTCTGGGGACCACTCAAGTTATCAACAGCAAAACCCCGCTGAAAAGTTACCCGCTGGACATCCACAACGTTCAGGATCACCTGAAAGAACTGGCTGACCGTTACGCAATCGTCGCTAATGACGTACGCAAAGCGATTGGTGAAGCGAAAGATGACGACACCGCAGATATCCTGACCGCCGCGTCTCGCGACCTGGATAAATTCCTGTGGTTTATCGAGTCTAACATCGAATAAATCCATCGCTGATGGTGGAAAACTTTAGTACCCGATAAAAGCGGCTTCCTGACAGGAGGCCGTTTTGTTTTGCAATCCGCCTCAACGCACTTATTTAGTGCATCCATCCGCTGTCCACGACCATCAAAGTAAATTTTTTGTATCCACATCATCACACAATCGTTACATAAAGATTGTTTTTTCATCAGGTTTTACGCTAAATAATCACTGTGTTGAGTGCACAATTTTAGCGCACCAGTTTGGTGCCCCAGAATGGTGCATCTTCAGGGTATTGCCCTATAAATCGTGCATCACGTTTTTACCGCATCTCGATAAATCAATGAGTTGCAAAACTGGCACGATTTTTTCATATATGTGAATGTCACGCAGGGGATCGTCCCGTGGATAGAAAAAAGGAAATGCTATGAAGTCTGTATTAAAAGTTTCACTGGCTGCACTGACCCTGGCTTTTGCGGTTTCTTCTCATGCCGCGGATAAAAAATTAGTTGTCGCGACGGATACCGCCTTCGTTCCGTTTGAATTTAAACAGGGCGATAAATACGTGGGCTTTGACGTTGATCTGTGGGCTGCCATCGCTAAAGAGCTGAAGCTGGATTACGAACTGAAGCCGATGGATTTCAGTGGGATCATTCCGGCACTGCAAACCAAAAACGTCGATCTGGCGCTGGCGGGCATCACCATTACCGACGAGCGTAAAAAAGCGATCGATTTCTCTGACGGCTACTACAAAAGCGGCCTGTTAGTGATGGTGAAAGCTAACAATAACGATGTGAAAAGCGTGAAAGATCTCGACGGGAAAGTGGTTGCTGTGAAGAGCGGCACTGGCTCCGTTGATTACGCGAAAGCAAACATCAAAACTAAAGATCTGCGTCAGTTCCCGAACATTGATAACGCCTATATGGAACTGGGCACCAACCGCGCAGATGCCGTTCTGCACGATACGCCAAACATTCTGTACTTCATCAAAACCGCCGGTAACGGTCAGTTCAAAGCGGTAGGTGACTCTCTGGAAGCACAGCAATACGGTATTGCGTTCCCGAAAGGTAGCGACGAGCTGCGTGACAAAGTCAACGGCGCATTGAAAACCCTGCGCGAGAACGGAACTTACAACGAAATCTACAAAAAATGGTTCGGTACTGAACCGAAATAATAATGCTACGCCTGTAAAGCGCACTGGCAGTCCCCTCTCCCCTCTGGGGAGAGGATTAGGGTGAGGGGCGCAAACCCGCTCCGGGGCCATTAATTACCCTGAATTTGATTATTTACACCACGGTAACAGGAACAACATATGCAGTTTGACTGGAGTGCCATCTGGCCTGCCATTCCGCTTCTGATTGAAGGTGCCAAAATGACCCTGTGGATTTCTGTCCTCGGTCTGGCTGGCGGCCTGGTGATCGGATTGCTGGCAGGTTTTGCACGCACCTTCGGTGGTTGGATAGCCAACCACGTCGCGCTGGTCTTTATTGAAGTGATCCGCGGCACACCTATCGTCGTCCAGGTGATGTTTATCTACTTCGCCCTGCCGATGGCGTTTAACGACTTACGCATCGACCCATTTACTGCGGCGGTGGTCACCATCATGATCAACTCCGGCGCGTACATTGCAGAAATCACGCGTGGTGCGGTGCTGTCTATTCACAAAGGTTTTCGTGAAGCAGGACTGGCGCTCGGCCTTTCACGTTGGGAAACCATTCGCTACGTCATTTTACCGCTGGCACTGCGTCGTATGCTGCCGCCGCTGGGTAACCAGTGGATCATCAGCATTAAAGACACCTCGCTGTTTATTGTTATCGGCGTGGCGGAACTGACCCGTCAGGGGCAAGAAATTATTGCCGGTAACTTCCGCGCCCTTGAGATCTGGAGCGCCGTTGCGGTGTTCTATCTGATTATTACCCTGGTGCTGAGCTTTATTCTGCGTCGTCTGGAAAGAAGGATGAAAATCCTGTGATTGAATTTAAAAACGTCTCCAAGCATTTTGGTCCAACCCAGGTGCTGCACAATATCGATTTGAACATTGCCCAGGGCGAAGTCGTGGTGATTATCGGGCCGTCCGGTTCCGGTAAATCGACCCTGCTGCGCTGCATCAACAAACTGGAAGAAATCACCTCCGGCGATCTGATTGTCGATGGCCTGAAGGTTAACGATCCGAAAGTTGACGAGCGCCTGATTCGCCAGGAAGCGGGTATGGTGTTCCAGCAGTTTTACCTCTTCCCGCATCTGACGGCGCTGGAAAACGTGATGTTTGGTCCGCTACGCGTGCGTGGCGCGAACAAAGAAGACGCGGAAAAACTGGCGCGTGAGCTGCTGGCGAAAGTCGGTCTGGCAGAACGTGCACATCACTACCCTTCCGAACTTTCTGGTGGTCAACAGCAGCGTGTGGCGATCGCCCGCGCGCTGGCGGTGAAGCCGAAAATGATGCTGTTTGATGAACCGACTTCCGCTCTTGACCCGGAACTGCGCCATGAAGTGCTGAAGGTTATGCAGGATCTGGCTGAAGAAGGGATGACGATGGTGATCGTGACACACGAAATCGGTTTTGCCGAGAAAGTAGCTTCGCGCCTGATCTTTATCGACAAAGGCCGGATTGCGGAAGATGGCGATCCGCAGGTGTTGATCAAGAACCCACCGAGCCAGCGCTTGCAGGAATTTTTGCAGCACGTCTCTTAACTTCTCAGCCTCCCTTTCCCCCGAAAGGGAGGCACACCAGATTCCTCTCATTTAAAATCGCCCCTCCCCCAGCATCTATACTTATCTTTTTGCTCTGTTTTCTCACTGGAGGAGTCATGCGGTGGATCCTGTTCATCCTCTTCTGCCTGCTGGGCGCACCTGCCCACGCGGTATCCATACCCGGCGTTACAACCACAACGACAACGGACTCAACGACTGAACCGGCCCCGGAACCGGATATCGAACAAAAAAAAGCGGCCTATGGCGCACTGGCGGATGTGCTGGATAATGACACCTCGCGTAAAGAGTTGATCGACCAGTTGCGCACCGTCGCCGCTACGCCCCCTGCGGAACCCGTACCGAAGATCGTGCCGCCGACGCTGGTTGAAGAGCAAACCGTGCTGCAAAAAGTCACCGAAGTCAGCCGCCATTATGGTGAAGCCCTTTCCGCCCGCTTCGGACAACTTTATCGCAATATCACCGGCTCCCCGCATAAGCCGTTTAATCCACAAACCTTCAGCAATGCGTTGACCCATTTTTCAATGTTAGCGGTATTAGTGTTTGGTTTTTACTGGCTGATTCGCCTGTGCGCACTTCCGCTGTATCGCAAAATGGGCCAGTGGGCGCGGCAAAAAAATCGTGAGCGCAGTAACTGGTTGCAGCTTCCGGCGATGATTATCGGGGCGTTTATTATCGACCTGCTGTTACTGGCACTGACATTATTTGTCGGTCAGGTTTTAAGCGACAACCTGAATGCGGGCAGTCGCACCATCGCTTTCCAACAAAGTTTGTTTCTCAACGCCTTTGCCCTGATTGAATTTTTCAAAGCTGTACTACGCCTGATTTTTTGCCCAAACGTGGCGGAACTGCGCCCGTTCACGATTCATGACGAGACCGCCCGTTACTGGAGCCGTCGCCTGAGCTGGTTAAGCAGCCTGATTGGGTATGGTCTGATTGTGGCAGTGCCGATTATCTCTAATCAGGTGAATGTGCAAATCGGTGCGCTAGCGAACGTCATCATTATGCTGTGTATGACGGTCTGGGCGCTGTACCTGATATTTCGTAATAAAAAAGAGATTACCCAACATTTGCTCAACTTCGCAGAACACTCGCTGGCCTTTTTCAGCCTGTTTATTCGCGCTTTTGCGCTGGTGTGGCACTGGTTGGCAAGCGCCTATTTTATCGTGCTGTTTTTCTTTTCGTTGTTCGATCCGGGCAACAGCCTGAAATTTATGATGGGTGCAACGGTACGCAGCCTGGCGATTATTGGTATCGCAGCGTTTGTTTCCGGTATGTTTTCCCGCTGGTTGGCGAAGACCATCACTCTCTCGCCACATACTCAGCGTAATTATCCGGAACTGCAAAAACGGCTGAATGGATGGCTTTCGGCGGCACTGAAAACAGCGCGTATTCTGACCGTCTGCGTGGCGGTAATGCTGCTGTTGAGCGCATGGGGATTGTTCGATTTCTGGAACTGGCTGCAAAACGGTGCGGGGCAGAAAACCGTAGATATCCTGATCCGTATCGCACTCATTCTTTTCTTCTCGGCGGTTGGCTGGACGGTGCTCGCCAGTTTGATCGAAAACCGGCTGGCTTCGGATATTCATGGCCGCCCGCTACCGAGCGCCCGTACGCGTACCCTGCTGACGCTGTTCCGTAACGCGCTGGCGGTGATTATCAGTACCATCACCATCATGATTGTGTTGTCGGAAATCGGCGTTAATATCGCGCCATTGCTGGCAGGTGCCGGGGCATTGGGGCTGGCTATCTCTTTTGGTTCGCAAACTCTGGTGAAAGATATTATCACCGGGGTATTTATTCAGTTTGAAAACGGCATGAACACTGGAGATTTGGTGACTATCGGGCCGTTGACCGGTACTGTGGAACGGATGTCGATTCGCTCCGTGGGCGTGCGTCAGGATACCGGGGCGTATCACATCATTCCGTGGTCTTCGATAACTACCTTTGCTAACTTCGTCCGCGGCATTGGTTCGGTGGTGGCAAATTATGATGTTGATCGCCATGAAGATGCTGATAAAGCCAATCAGGCACTGAAAGATGCGGTAGCGGAATTGATGGCAAACGAAGAAATTCGCGGGTTGATTATCGGTGAACCGAACTTTGCCGGGATTGTCGGCTTAAGCAATACCGCATTTACACTGCGAGTTTCGTTCACTACGCTGCCACTCAAACAGTGGACGGTACGCTTTGCCCTCGACAGCCAGGTGAAAAAACATTTCGACCTGGCGGGCGTTCGCGCGCCAGTGCAGACTTATCAGGTGCTGCCTGCTCCGGGCGCGACCCCGGCTGAACCGTTGCCGCCGGGGGAACCAACGCTTTAACGCTGGCGATTGACAAAACGGCGGCGCTGCTCGTCGTTCATAAAGGTCCAGGCAATAAAGCGACTCTGCTTTTGCCCCTGGGCCATCTCTTTTTTAACCACTTTCACCGCGCCCACGTCCGTCAGAGCACGATACAACGGCGGTAAGTTTTCACCACGAGATACCAGCGAGGTAAACCACATCACCTGCTTCGCGAAGCCTTTGCTCTCTTCAATCATCTTTTTGATAAAAGCCACTTCACCGCCTTCACACCACAACTCCTGTTGCTGACCACCAAAGTTCAGTACATCGTCTTTGTTCAGCCCCAGGTTACGGCGTTTACGTTCACTACCTGCCCGTGCCGCAGCGGCGGAATCGTGGAATGGCGGGTTACACAAGGTCGCGTCGTATTGCTCGTTTTTATGGATGATGCCGTTAAAAATCGCCCCACTCTCTTTTTGCCGACGCAGACGAATGGCGCGGTTAAGCCCCGGATTAGCACTGATGATCGCCTGCGCACTGCTTAACGCCTGGCTGCTGGTTTCACTACCGGTAAAACGCCAGCCATATTCATGTACGCCAATCAGCGGATAAATACAGTTCGCACCAACGCCGATATCCAGAATGCTGGCATTAGCTGGAATTGTTCCGCTTGCTTCAGCCAGTAAATCGGCAAGGTGATGAATATAATCCGCCCGGCCCGGTACTGGCGGGCAGAGAAAACCGTCCGGGATATCCCAGTTCGCTACGGCGTAAAAATGGGCCAGCAACGCCTTATTGAGCGCCTTCACCGCCAGCGGATTGGCAAAGTCTACGCTTTGCTCCCCGGCGGGTGTAAGCGTGAGGAATTGTCTGAGTTCAGGATTGACCTGACAAAGCGTGGCGAGATCGTAGCGGCTGTGATGACGGTTGCGCGGATGCAACCCCGGTTTCTGGGCGGACATAGCATTCTCCTTTAAGCAGCGGCGTAAGATACCCGCATAACGCGACAGGGTAAATATCTGGCTGCGTTTATCATTCCCCAAAACCTTAACATGGCTATGGTTTATGGCAATTCATCATAAAAATCAGCATCATGCATGTCATTGATTTGTCTTATTTTGTAAAAATATATCGTTCAAAAAACAAGCACATCTCTGTCAATTTTTTGCGTCATTTTCATCGTCCAGGCGACCTACACTTATCAGGCACTACCCGTTGTATTTATGAGGATGTCATTATGAAAAAGTGCCTCACACTACTGATTGCCACCGTCCTGAGCGGAATCTCTCTCACGGCTTATGCCGCGCAACCGATGAGTAACCTGGACAGCGGTCAGCTACGGCCCGCCGGTACCGTTTCGGCAACTGGCGCATCAAACCTAAGCGATCTGGAGGATAAACTGGCAGAAAAAGCGCGCGAACAAGGCGCGAAAGGTTATGTCATTAATTCCGCAGGCGGAAATGACCAGATGTTCGGTACTGCAACCATCTACAAATAACCCCACCAACGTAACTGCATTCGCCTCTGGATGCAGTTTTCGCCTGTTTTGTAATCAAAAAACATCAAATATGAACGCAATGTAAATAAATGTATTTCTTTTTCGCGCAATGGGTGATAGAAAATCGCGCCAAGTGATAATGCTTATCAAAATTATTATCACTTGCACGAGCACTATCACGAGATTAACAGTGGCATCGCATCCGCAGAGAGGCTTTCTCGTGGCAGTGAAAATTTCAACATATAAGAAAAAGTCACCTGCAAAATGGAAAACAATCGCAATTTCCCTGCCAGACAATTTCATTCGCTCACGTTCTTTGCCGGTCTTTGTATTGGCATCACGCCTGTGGCTCAGGCACTCGCCGCCGAAGGGCAAGCAAACGCGGATGACACGCTGGTTGTCGAAGCATCAACGCCTTCGCTTTATGCGCCACAACAATCTGCCGATCCGAAATTCTCGCGTCCGGTAGCGGATACGACCCGCACGATGACGGTGATTTCTGAACAAGTGATTAAAGATCAGGGCGCAACCAACCTTACCGATGCGCTCAAAAACGTCCCCGGCGTGGGTGCGTTTTTTGCTGGTGAGAACGGTAACTCCACCACTGGCGACGCCATTTATATGCGCGGTGCCGATACTTCTAACAGTATTTATATTGATGGGATTCGCGATATCGGCAGCGTCTCGCGCGACACCTTCAATACCGAGCAGGTCGAAGTAATTAAAGGGCCGTCCGGCACCGACTACGGGCGCAGCGCACCGACGGGCTCGATCAATATGATCAGCAAGCAGCCGCGCAATGATTCAGGCATTGACGCTTCCGCCAGTATTGGCAGCGCCTGGTTCCGCCGCGGCACGCTGGACGTCAATCAGGTCATTGGTGATACCACCGCGGTGCGCCTGAATGTGATGGGCGAAAAAACGCACGATGCCGGACGCGACAAAGTCAAAAATGAGCGATACGGCGTCGCCCCTTCTGTAGCTTTTGGCCTCGGTACAGCGAATCGTTTGTATCTTAATTATCTGCATGTCACCCAACACAACACGCCAGACGGCGGCATTCCGACCATCGGTTTGCCGGGCTATTCTGCCCCATCTGCGGGAACGGCGGCCCTGAATCATTCCGGAAAAGTTGATACGCATAACTTTTACGGCACGGATTCTGATTACGACGATTCGACCACCGACACCGCTACCATGCGTTTTGAGCACGACATCAACGATAACACCACCATTCGCAACACTACACGTTGGTCGCGCGTGAAGCAGGATTACCTGATGACGGCGATTATGGGCGGGGCGTCGAATATTACCCAGCCCACCAGCAATGTGGATAGCTGGACCTGGTCCCGTATTGCGAATACTAAAGATGTGAGTAATAAAATTCTCACCAACCAGACCAACCTGACCTCGACGTTCTATACCGGCTCTATCGGTCATGATGTCAGTACCGGCGTGGAATTTACCCGTGAAACACAAACCAACTACGGCGTTAATCCGCTGACGTTACCCGCGGTGAATATTTATCATCCTGACAGCAGCATTCATCCTGGCGGCCTGACGCGCAACGGCGCAAACGCCAATGGTCAGACGGACACCTTCGCAATTTATTCTTTCGATACGCTGCAAATCACCCGTGATTTTGAGTTGAACGGCGGGATCCGTCTGGATAATTATCATACTGAATATGACAGTGCCACCGCCTGCGGCGGCAGTGGCCGAGGTGCCGTTACCTGCCCAGCTGGCGTGGCGAAAGGTTCTCCGGTCACCACTGTTGACACCGCCAAGTCTGGCAATCTGGTGAACTGGAAAGCCGGGGCGCTGTATCACCTGACGGAAAACGGCAATGTCTATATTAACTATGCCGTTTCCCAACAGCCGCCGGGCGGAAACAACTTCGCCCTTGCGCAGTCTGGCAGCGGTAACAGTGCCAACCGCACCGATTTTAAACCGCAAAAAGCCAACACCAGCGAGATTGGCACCAAATGGCAGGTTCTGGATAAACGCCTGTTGCTCACCGCCGCGCTGTTCCGTACTGATATCGAAAATGAAGTTGAGCAAAATGATGACGGAACTTACTCGCAATACGGTAAGAAACGCGTCGAAGGCTATGAGATATCCGTGGCCGGGAATATCACTCCCGCGTGGCAGGTGATTGGCGGCTATACCCAGCAAAAAGCAACCATCAAAAACGGCAAAGATGTTGCCCAGGATGGTTCCTCATCGCTGCCGTATACCCCGGAGCACGCATTTACCTTATGGAGTCAGTATCAGGCAACCGATGATATTTCCGTTGGTGCGGGCGCACGCTATATCGGCAGTATGCATAAAGGTTCTGACGGCGCGGTGGGAACGCCAGCGTTTACCGAAGGTTATTGGGTCGCCGACGCTAAACTGGGGTATCGGGTTAATCGCAATCTCGACTTCCAGCTAAACGTCTACAACCTGTTTGATACCGATTACGTCGCCTCAATCAACAAGAGCGGCTACCGTTATCACCCGGGCGAGCCAAGAACGTTCCTGCTTACCGCCAATATGCATTTCTGATTCAGATGTGGGGCGCAGGGCTCACTAATGTTGATGGCGAGAACAGGACTGCCTGATGCGCTGCGCTTATCAGGCCTACAAGGTTGTGCAATGCATTGAATTCACATCATTTGGTAGGCCGGATAAGGCGTTCACGCCGCATCCGGCATGAACAAAGCACCTGCTGTTAAAAATCGGTGTAGGGTAAAAGCCCCACTTTTTGGAGAACTTGTATGATGTACCACATTCCCGGCGTGCTATCGCCAAAGGACGTCGCCCGGTTTCGCGAACAACTGGAACAAGCCGAATGGGTGGATGGACGCGTCACCACCGGCGCACAAGGCGCGCAAGTTAAGAACAATCAACAGGTAGACACCCGCAGCACGTTATACGCCGCCCTGCAAAATGAGGTGCTGAACGCGGTTAACCAACATGCTTTGTTCTTTGCCGCGGCCTTGCCGCGTACCCTTTCCACGCCGCTGTTTAATCGCTATCAGAACAATGAAACCTATGGTTTCCATGTGGATGGCGCAGTACGCAGCCATCCACAAAACGGCTGGATGCGTACTGACCTTTCTGCAACGCTGTTTTTAAGCGATCCAGAAAGCTACGACGGCGGCGAACTGGTCGTTAATGACACCTTCGGGCAACATCGGGTAAAACTCCCGGCAGGCGATCTGGTGTTGTATCCCTCCAGCAGCTTGCATTGCGTGACCCCCGTAACCCGGGGCGTACGAGTGGCATCATTTATGTGGATCCAGTCGATGATCCGCGATGATAAAAAGCGCGCCATGCTGTTCGATCTGGACAACAATATTCAGTCGCTGAAAAGCCGCTATGGTGAAAGTGAAGAGATCCTGTCGCTGCTCAATATTTATCATAATCTGCTGCGGGAATGGTCGGAGATCTGACGCTTGAACTGCCCAAGTTCGTCCCTATATTAGCTACACTTAACTGTACAAGCATTGATATGGGGAGGACGATATGGCATCCGGTTGGGCTAACGATGACGCCGTCAACGAACAGATCAACAGTACAATTGAAGATGCGATTGCTCGTGCCCGGGGTGAAATTCCGCGTGGCGAGAGCCTGTATGAATGTGAAGAGTGCGGCGCCCCCATCCCGCAGGCCCGTCGGGAAGCCATTCCTGGCGTGCGCTTATGCATTCACTGCCAACAGGAGAAAGATTTACAAAAACCAGCTTATACAGGATATAATCGCAGAGGTTCGAAAGACAGCCAGTTACGTTAACTACAACTGGCGGGATGTATAGCGAGTATAATTTGTATTTTGCGTGGCATTCCGTGCCTTTAACGCTGCCGTGACTGCCACGCTGCATAAAACAAGTCCATAAGTACAACAAATAAATGGTTTATCAGTATGTTAGATATCAATCAATTTATTTGAACAAGGCGGTCAATTCTCTTCGATTTTATCTCTCGTAAAAAAACGTGATACTCATCACATCGACGAAACAACGTCACTTAAACAAAAATCACCTGCGAGAGATTAATTATGAAAACTATCAATGCTGTTGTTGCTGCTATGGCTCTTTCAACTCTGTCATTTGGCGTGTTTGCCGCGGAACCGGTAACGGCATCCCAGGCACAGAACATGAATAAAATCGGCGTGGTTTCTGCCGATGGCGCATCCACCCTCGATGCCCTGGAAGCGAAACTGGCTGAGAAAGCTGCGGCAGCTGGTGCCAGCGGATACAGCATCACTTCTGCCACCAACAACAATAAATTAAGCGGAACTGCGGTTATCTATAAGTAATTCGTAGGCCGGATAAGGCGTTCACGCCGCATCCGGCAACAGGTGCCTGATGCGACGCTACAGCATCTTATCAGGCCTACAAAATCCGAACCGTTGGACGGATCAGGCGTTTACGCTACGTCCAGCAAAAGTATTTCCCTGTCTGTTTGCCGACAGACGCATATGCTCTAACCCTCATTGATCCTATGTTACCCTTGTTTGCACTTCCGTCACTGGACGGGCTTTTTTTTTAGCTGGCTAACTGCTGACAGAAAGCCTGCAACACCTCTTCCGGCATATCAATCTGCCGTGCCGCATCACAAATGGCCTGCCAGCTTCCCGCATCCAGTGGAATCCCCAACTCCTGCCGTTCGCGACGCGTGTTCACTTCCCACTCGCCCGGTAGCAAAATCGGCTTATCGTCATCATGCGGCGAGGCTTTCACCCACTGGGCAAAGGCTTCGGTCTGCGCGCTACAATCCGGCGCGCCGAACAGTTCCGGGTTGATGATGATAGTGGTCATGCAGTTAAGAATGGCATCGGGACTGGTTTGTAACGTTTCCTGATGCGTCGTTTTACCGCCGGAAAGCGCCCCACCAAGAATTTCACACATCGCTGCAAGGGCGTAGCCTTTATGTTCGGCAAAGGTCAACAGCGAACCCAACGGCGACTCCTGCATTACCGCCGGATTGGTCGTCGGCATGCCGTTAACGTCAATCAGGCAACCTGGCGGCACGGGGACGCCTTTATGCCAGGCGACGCGGGTTTTGCCAAATGCGATGGCGCTGGTGGCGTAATCAAGCAACAGCGGGAAATTATCTTTACGAGGGAAAACCACACAGAACGGATTGGTGCCAAAGCGGCTGTCGCGACCGTGGAACGGCGCGACCATTGGAATACCGACCACGCTAACAAAGTGGATAGAGACAAACCCCGCCGCTGCACACTGCTCCGCCCAGTAACCGATACGGCCGATATGATGCGAGTTATGTAGCGCCACGGCAGCAATACCGTGCTGATGCGCTTTCTCAATCCCCAGCGCCATCGCTTCGTGTGCCGCGACCTGACCAAATGCGCGATCGCCATCAAGCGTAACCACCGCGCCCGCTTCTTTAACGATTTTGGCATGGTGGTTAATTTGCAGATGCCCCTGACTCCAGGAGCGCACATAGCTTGGGATCATGCCAATACCATGTGAATCATGCCCTGCCAGGTTTGCCGCGATTAAATGATCGGCAACTAATTTCGCTTCTTGTTCCTCGCTACCCATCTGACGAAATACAGCCTGAATAAAACTGTGCAACGTCTGAGCATCAAAGCGATGACCACTTTCCATGGTTAACTCCTGTTTATGTTATGTGTTTGTTGTTTTTTTATGCTGCACGCCGGGCGCGGGAAGGTCAATAAAGATGCAGGAATTTCATATTGCGGTGGGGTAAAAGCCGGATGACGTGGCTCATCCGGCTGAGATAAAAATTAAAATGCCTGATTAACGCGCGCCAGGCCATCGCTGATAGTTGCCGCTTCCCCCGTAGCCACCAGGCAGCAAGCCATCTGGATTTTCAGCGATTCGGGAATCGGTTCGCTGCCAGCCAGGCAACGCTCAATCCACTGCGCCGTGGTTTCCGGATCTTTTGCTTGTGGCAGTAACTCGCTACCAGCAGGGTCCTGTTTTTCATACAGCACCCGCATTCCTTCGCGGTCAATGAGATTGATCTGCGGGCAGCGCTGCGGATTAGCATACACTTCACCTTCAGTACCATGCATTAGTAGCGCCCGCCCGCCGATATCGCTAAAGAACTTCGCGACGCGTCCAATGTATTCCGGATGCGAAACGCTGGAAAGACGCAGCGCCTCACCTTCGGCAAATGGTGTCGCCAGTTTCGCCAGGGTATGTGCACTGTTACGCACGCCCATCCGCCAGCGCATCGCCAGTTGTTTTTCCAGCGGCGGGCAAAACGCGCCGACAGGCATAAACACCGGTTGATGTTCGTCGAGCTTCGCCTGCGCCTGCCCGCCGTGCAACGTTGGCGTAATACCCATCAGTTCGAAAATGGTTTCTGTCAGCACGCGGGTTGGATCTTCGCTAACCCCGTGAACCACCACAGGAAAACCGAGCTTGTGCAGGAGAATCGCCAACAACGGCGTCAGGTTGGCCTGTTTACGCGCGCCGTTGTAACTGGGGATGACAATCGGCATCGGCTTGTCTGCAGGCGGCGTCAGCTTGATGGTGTGATTTTGCATGGCTTCGTAAAAGCCGAGCATCTCTGCTTCCCCTTCCCCTTTGATACGCAGCGCAATCAATACGCCGCCCAACTCAAGGTCAGGGACTTCACCATTGAGCATATGGGCATACAGACCGCGCGCAGTATCCCGGTCTAAATCGCGCGCGTGGTTTTTCCCGCGCCCAATCTCTTTAATGATTTTGCGATAGTCCATTTACGACTCCTTACGTGACTCACATCATTAACGCCGCCGACGGCGTGGGGATTTCGTTTTTTCTTTCTTTTTAACTATACCTTCAGGGACTTCCGGTTGCTCTATCGGAAATACCGGTAATGCATCCAGTAGTCGCTTGCCATAATTTTTGGTCAGCAAGCGTTTGTCGTAAATCACCACTTCGCCCCAGCAACCGTGGCTTCGAATCAGTCGCCCAACCTGCTGAATCAGGTTAAACGAGGCGCTCGGCAGGCTTTGTACTTCAAACGGATAGCGGTTGAGGCTTTTCAGCCATTCACCTTCGGTGATCACCACTGGGCTGTCGATGGGCGGAAAAGCGATTTTGTGGATATGCACCTGGCTTAACAGATCACCTTTCAAATCAAGCCCTTCGGCAAATGACTGTAAACCCACCAGCACGCTGCGCTCACCGTTGGCAACGCGTTTGCGGTGCAGTTCAACTAAACGGTAACGCGGCTGATCGCCCTGCACCAGCAGCATCAGACGTAAATCCGTCACATAGTCGAGAAAGCGCTGCATCGCCCGTCCGCTGGCAAACAGTACCAACATACCGAGATGTTTTTTGCTCTCCACCTGCTCACGGAAAAAGGCCGCCATTTCGGCAATATGCTGCTCTTCGTTGTCGATGGAAGGCTCAAAGCGCATCCGGGGAATAACAATTTTGCCCTGTTCGCAATGGTTGAAGGGGGAATCCAGCGCCACAAAACGGTCGCCCGCTTTCTCTTTCAGCCCGCTCATCTCCTGCAAACGCGAAAAACTGTTCAGCGAACGCAAGGTTGCGGAGGTGACAATAATGTGCGGAATACTGCGCCACAGCAGCCTTTCCAGCTGATCGCTGACACGAATACCCACACAGTGAAACCAGAGATGCAGTTGCCCTTCGCGCTCTTCCCGCGTCGCCCATTTAGTGACGGGTGCACCGGAAGATTGCGCCAGAGAAGCCAGCCGCCAGAGTTTGCTTTGCGCCTCGAACATCCCCAACGCGCGGTTCATCTGCAAAATCAACCTATGCAGACGCACAATGTCGTGACTGCCGGTTTTCTCGCTTAAATCGTTAAGAAATAACTCCGCCAGACCACGCAGCATCTCGGTGAGTTTTGCCAGCCGCTGGCAGAGCTCCAGCACTTCATCAGGCAGTTCGCCCATCGCAAAACGGTGCTCTGCCTCCTGCCCGGCAGGCATGTAGAGATTGAGAATGTTGTTTAACGAGGCGATAAGCTCATACAGCTCTTCACAATGCGCATTCAAACGTTCAGGGATTGCCAGCGGTGGGATCGTCTTCGGGCGAAACTGCTCCATACAGGTAGCAACAAGCTTCGTAAACAAGTCCAGCTGCAGCCGATACCACGGCGCGGTAATTTCGGCGCTCATCTCCAGCGCATCCCGTGCCACATCCGGCAGGTGATGACCTTCGTCCAGCACCAGCAGTAAATTTTTCGGGTCAGGCAATACGGCTTCGCTTTCCATCGCCGCCATCACCAGCGCATGGTTTGCCACCACCACTTCCGCTTCCTGAATTTCCCGACGAGCGACAAAAAACGGGCATTCGCGATAGTAGTAACAGTTGCGGTTGAGACAGCTGGCTTTGTCGGTACTTAAACGACGCCAGAGATCATCATCTATAGCAATATCCGTATGATCGCGCAGACCATCCCATTTATAAGTGTCGAGATCGCCCTTCAACTTCGCACAACGTTTTTGCTCTTCCTGATTGTTCGGCGTCAGCTCGTCGTCAAGAAACGCCAGCAGATCCTGTTGCGTGGGTTCAGTGCTGGCGAGCGCCGTCAGATTACGCGGGCAAACGTAGCGCCCACGCCCGAAAGCGGCGGTAAATTTAAGATCGGGAATGATCTTTTTCAGCAGTGGCAAATCTTTGCTGTAGATCTGATCCTGCAATGCCACGTTGGCGGTACTCACCACCAACGTTTTTTGCTCTTCGCGGGCAATGGCGATGCCGGGAATCAAATAGGAGAGCGTTTTCCCAACGCCGGTGGGTGCTTCAATCGCCAGATGCCGCCCTTCTTCTCCGGCCAGCGTTTTGGCGACGTCCGCAATCATCTGCCGCTGCGGCGCACGGGGAATAAAGTCGGGGATCTGTTCCTGAAGCGCCTTATACCAGGCGGCAATTTGCGCTTTAAGCGCGGCGGTTAATGCCATGAGAAAACCTGAAATACTGTATAAACAGCCAATATTGTGGCATTTTTCGGTTTTCAGCGGTAATGGTTTTTCTGTTTCTGGAAAGCGGCTCGCAAACACGCCCTCACACAATATAGTTGATTGAAAGTTCGACGGCACGGTGAGCGCCAGTCTTCAGGGCAGAAAACAGCAAGTGATACCGCATTTCGTGGTTACACTTGCCGCCGTCATCGCTTCGCAGGAACCGGTATTGCCCGCCCTGGCCTGAGCCAGGGCCATCAATGCCATTATCCTGTTGGGATCTTTACAGCCATGCGTCTGGCGTCCACTCGGATAAAACTTTAGAAAAACGATATTGTGCGTAGCGGACCATATCACGATATAACGAACTTATACGCAGCTGGTTGGCCTCTTCATTAGACAGATTATTGAAATCAAGCAATACCGCTTTGTATGTATTAAAAGTTTGACTGCTTATCATATTTTCATCTAAAGAGTGAGCTTTAGCCAATAAAGCAAATGCATAACGTTTTAAAATTTTTGACGCATCAGGAATACCGTTAAAGACATTACTGTGAGAAATATTTGCAAATACGGCGGACAGACAGAAAAATATTTTAGATTTATCACTTTCACTGGCCTCTTTGAGATCCAGCATCGTTAATAGATTAGTGTAATGTTTTTCTTTCAAAGTATGCTGTTGCCATTGGTCTGAATCGGTCATCAAAGAGGAAAATAATGATTTAAATTCTGTCGATTGATTATCCGATTCTGGCACAAAGTCTGTTTTTCGCATTATTGCTGACATAAATACATCACGAATATAACCTTTCAATCCAAGAGCATTGAGAATCAATTGGTGTTTCTTATTTTTCTGCGCATATTCCCATCCTTTTGCAAATAAAGGAAATGCACACGTACAAATCGTTTCTGGATCATCTCTGACAACTTCATGGGTATCCTGCAAAGATGGATAAATAGAGTAATTATTCCAGATGGTCTTTTTCTTAACTTCTGGCTCAAGCATTGAGATTAACGCCTGGTGCGATAAGCGCATTACTCGCCCAGAGTTATCGGATGATAACAGGATATAACATTTATTATCTTTATCTAACAATCCTTGCAGCTGATTGAAATTCAACTTTATTTCTTCAGTAACGAATTGTTTTATTTCAGGTAATACCTGATAATTGTGATAAAGGTCAAATGCTAAGTTTTTCTCTTCAACACTTCTGTTTTCAAAAAGCAAATCAACAAATTGAATAAATCTATAATTTTCAGAAACCATCAACTCTGGTCTCTTTAAAAAGAGAGCATAGAAAAAGTTTATTATTTCCGCATCGTTACTCAGATTTTTATTTCTGAAGTAGCACAGATACGTATCCAGTACGCGCATAACAAGTTCATGATCGCTATTAAGTGCGGATTTTAATAGTTTTGCTATTATGGACGATGGGAATGCTACCATGTCCCGCAGCGTGAAGAGTTCCATGCCATCAGTTAATTGCGTTAGCAAATCTTTTACTGTTTTTATGTTATCAGTATTATCATTGAAAGATTCGTCTGCCAGAGACTCTAGTTTTTCTATCATCCCCCCGATTACAAATATATCTTTTTCGCTCTCCACGTCATGATTAGACATATCATCGACGATATCTTTAACTTTACTATCACTTTCATATAGTTTTTCTCTCACAATATTATTAGCGTTTACTGCAGAAGTCGCATCATAATAGGATGGCGGAATAATAACAGAGAATTCGTTAGTGAATATAGAATGATATGCAAGATTATCATCATTCAATTTCTCACCAACGTTAAGCGAATTAATATCCCTCAGAATATGCGTCTCAATCTGACTGTCAAAAAGACTTTTAGAAAAACCACTACCTTCAGTCAGTTCAATTTTCATCCTGAGTATTTTATTTTTGAGGTCAGAAAATGTATTTACATAAGGAATAAAAACATCTGATGAATTAGAGTTATTTTTCTTTCCATTAATATTATCTATTCTGACGGTGATCCCTTTCTCATCACGATGAATTGCATTATTCATATTTATAGAGATCACATTTTCATGTCTGGATTGCCCGGTTTTAATCGTCATATTGATATCATTTGCGCTGATCTCCGAAATCTCACTGACGAATTCTTTAAATGCATTATAGCGCTGGTGGCCAGCATTAAATTTGCCAAATGAAACATAATATGCGAAGTGTTCAAGGAAACCATGTAATTCCAGTAAATTAACCGGGTCAGAACCCTGCACCATATTTAATAACATCGTCGCATAACCATTGCATTTTGAACAATCCATACACCGCTCCTTTGCACATGAATGATCTGCGGATCATAAGCCTGGCAAAATAGGGAATCTTACAGAAATCGCTCATTTTTAACTTTTCGCACAGTAAACTCAGGATAACCTGGTTATGAAAGTTTGCTGCTGCACCGCTCTAAACAGACTGGCGATCAATCTTTCTATCAATAAGCAGAAATGAGCGATTTTTGATAGTTTATTGGAAATGCTAAAGATATACGGTAATGAAACGACTGCACACTTTATTTTGCTTAGGGAGATAGTCGGATACACTATTGACAATGAAAATAATAAAATCAGGGACAGAATCAAGCTAATACTAAATCACATATCTCATAATAATTTTCCAGATGATGAACAAACACTTTATGCAATAGCATGTTTATTCCAGACTTTCCCAGAATTTGTTTATGAATATCAACCAATGTTATTAACAATAATTCAAATTGCAAGAAGAAATAATTTCATTGCCATTTTAGATACACTAGATAGATCATAAAGCAAATTTATTAAAACAATAAAATCAGACATGTCATGCATGTCTGACCGTGTTACCTGAATAATGGGCAAAAGCCTGTGATACTCTTTTGCCCTTACATGGTATTACTGCGCAGCGGCAGGTTTACGCGGACGGCGACGGCGTTGTTGCTCGCCTGCCGGTTTGGCATCGCCGAGACGACGAGATGGTTTTTCTGCAGGTTTTGCGCTTGCAGATTTCGCGCCACCTTCTCCACGGCGAGGTTGCTGTTGACCGCGACCACCGCCTTGTCCACGACCTCCGCCACGTTGCTGGCGACCGTTCTGTATCGGTTCGGCCTTGATTGACGGGTCCGGCTCATAACCCGGAATCGCAATGCGTGGAATCTCTTTTTTCAGCAGTTTTTCGATATCACGCAGAAGTTTGTGTTCATCCACACACACCAGCGATAACGCTTCACCAGTTGCCGCTGCACGACCGGTACGCCCGATACGGTGGACGTAATCTTCCGGTACGTTTGGCAGTTCATAGTTGACGACGTGCGGCAACTCTTCGATATCCAGACCGCGTGCAGCGATGTCAGTTGCCACCAGAACACGAATATCGCCCGATTTAAAATCGGCCAGTGCACGAGTACGCGCACCTTGCGATTTATTACCGTGGATCGCCGCACTACGGATGCCATCTTTATTGAGCTGTTCAGCGAGATGGTTAGCGCCATGTTTGGTACGGGTAAACACCAGCACCTGCTGCCAGTTCCCTTTCCCAATCATGTGCGACAGCAATTCGCGTTTGCGTTTTTTATCAACAAAGTGAACATGCTGGGTCACCTGATCAGACGCGGTATTGCGGCGTGCCACTTCGATTTCCAGCGGGTTGTGCAGCAGTTTTTCCGCCAGGTTTTTAATATCGTCTGAGAAAGTGGCGGAGAACAACAGGTTCTGGCGCTTCGCTGGCAGCTTAGTCAACACACGACGGATATCGTGGATAAAGCCCATGTCGAGCATGCGGTCTGCTTCATCGAGGACAAGAATTTCAACCTGATCCAGCTTCACTGCATTCTGATGTTCCAGGTCCAGCAAACGCCCCGGCGTTGCCACCAGCACATCAACGCCACCGCGCAGCTTCATCATCTGCGGGTTAATGCTCACACCGCCAAATACGACCAGCGAACGAATATTCAGGTATTTGCTGTAATCACGGACGTTTTCGCCAATCTGTGCAGCCAGTTCACGGGTTGGGGTAAGAATGAGCGCACGGACCGGACGACGCCCTTTGGCGTGCGGCTGGCGGGTAATCAAATGTTGCAACAGGGGCAGCGTAAAGCCTGCCGTTTTGCCAGTGCCGGTCTGGGCGCTAGCCATCAGGTCGCGGCCTTCAAGCACCGCTGGGATCGCCTGCTGCTGAATAGGGGTGGGTTCACGGTAACCTTGCTCGGCAACGGCGCGCAGGATATCAGGGCTTAAACCCAAAGAATCGAAAGACATAACTACTCCGAACCGCCCCGACCGTTACCGGTGTAGTTTTCAGGGAGATACTGAAAAGGAAAATGACAAAAACCACAATGTCATGAGGGGGCGGAGTGTAGCAGTTTTTGTGACCCAGCGCATAAATTATCCCTGTGACTGGCGTAGCTAAAATTCTTAGCCATACTGGACAACTCCAGGATGGAGACATAATCTTAATCAATCATTTGATTAAGAATGGACTGTGCGATGAATAATCCTGCCATGACAATCAAGGGTGAACAGGCGAAAAAACAGCTGATTGCTGCCGCACTGGCGCAGTTTGGCGAATATGGAATGAACGCCACCACCCGCGAGATAGCCGCCCAGGCCGGGCAGAATATCGCTGCCATCACCTATTACTTCGGTTCGAAAGAAGATTTATATCTCGCCTGCGCCCAATGGATTGCCGATTTCATTGGCGAGCAGTTCCGTCCGCACGCTGAAGAAGCCGAACGCTTGTTCGCACAACCACAGCCGGATCGCGCAGCTATTCGTGAACTGATCCTTCGTGCCTGCAGGAACATGATTAAGCTGCTCACCCAGGATGACACCGTCAACCTCAGCAAGTTTATCTCCCGTGAGCAGCTCTCTCCCACGGCAGCCTATCACCTGGTGCACGAACAGGTGATTAGCCCGCTACACAGCCACCTTACACGCCTGATTGCCGCCTGGACCGGCTGCGACGCCAACGACACCCGCATGATCCTTCATACCCATGCGTTGATTGGTGAGATTCTGGCGTTTCGTCTTGGCAAAGAAACTATTTTGTTACGTACCGGCTGGACCGCGTTCGATGAAGAAAAGACCGAACTGATCAACCAGACGGTGACCTGTCATATCGACCTGATTTTGCAAGGATTATCGCAAAGGAGTTTGTAGTGATGAAAAAACCTGTCGTGATCGGACTGGCGGTAGTGGTACTTGCCGCCGTGGTTGCCGGAGGCTACTGGTGGTATCAAAGTCGCCAGGATAACGGCCTGACGTTATATGGCAACGTGGATATTCGCACCGTGAATCTTAGCTTCCGTGTTGGGGGGCGCGTTGAGTCGCTGGCCGTGGACGAAGGTGATGCGATTAAAGCGGGCCAGGTGCTGGGTGAACTGGATCATAAGCCGTATGAAATTGCCCTGATGCAGGCAAAAGCGGGTGTTTCGGTGGCACAGGCGCAGTATGACCTGATGCTTGCCGGGTATCGCGATGAAGAAATCGCTCAGGCCGCCGCAGCCGTAAAACAGGCGCAGGCCGCATATGACTATGCGCAGAACTTCTACAACCGCCAGCAAGGGTTGTGGAAAAGTCGCACTATTTCGGCAAACGACCTGGAAAATGCCCGCTCCTCGCGCGACCAGGCGCAGGCAACGCTGAAATCAGCACAGGATAAATTGCGTCAGTATCGCTCCGGTAACCGTGAACAGGACATCGCCCAGGCGAAAGCCAGCCTCGAACAGGCGCAGGCGCAACTGGCGCAGGCGGAGCTGAATTTACAGGACTCAACGTTGATAGCACCGTCTGATGGCACGCTGTTAACCCGCGCGGTAGAGCCTGGCACGGTGCTCAATGAAGGTGGCACAGTCTTTACCGTCTCACTGACACGTCCGGTGTGGGTGCGCGCTTATGTTGATGAACGTAATCTCGACCAGGCCCAGCCGGGGCGCAAAGTGCTGCTTTATACCGACGGTCGCCCGGACAAACCGTATCACGGGCAGATTGGTTTCGTTTCGCCTACCGCTGAATTTACCCCGAAAACTGTCGAAACGCCGGATCTGCGTACCGACCTCGTCTATCGCCTGCGTATTGTGGTGACCGACGCCGATGATGCCTTACGCCAGGGAATGCCGGTGACGGTGCAATTCGGTAACGAGGCAGGACATGAATGATGCCGTTATTACGCTGAACGGTCTGGAAAAACGCTTTCCGGGCATGGACAAGCCCGCCGTCGCGCCGCTCGACTGTACCATTCATGCTGGTTATGTAACGGGGCTGGTGGGGCCGGATGGCGCAGGTAAAACCACACTGATGCGCATGCTGGCGGGATTACTGAAACCCGATAGCGGCAGCGCCACGGTGATTGGCTTTGATCCGATCAAAAACGACGGCGCGCTGCACGCCGTTCTCGGCTATATGCCGCAGAAATTCGGCCTGTATGAAGATCTCACGGTGATGGAGAACCTCAATCTGTACGCGGATTTGCGCAGCGTCACTGGTGAGGAGCGGAAGCAGACATTTGCTCGCCTGCTGGAATTTACATCTCTTGGCCCGTTTACCGGACGCCTGGCGGGCAAGCTCTCCGGCGGAATGAAGCAAAAACTCGGCCTGGCCTGTACCCTGGTGGGCGAACCGAAAGTGTTGCTGCTCGATGAACCCGGCGTCGGCGTTGACCCTATCTCACGCCGCGAATTGTGGCAGATGGTGCATGAGCTGGCAGGCGAAGGAATGTTAATTCTCTGGAGCACCTCGTATCTCGACGAAGCCGAACAGTGCCGTGACGTGTTACTGATGAACGAAGGCGAGTTGCTGTATCAGGGAGAACCGACGGCCCTGACGCAAACCATGGCCGGACGTAGCTTTCTGATGACCAGCCCGCACGAGGGCAACCGCAAATTGTTGCAACGCGCCTTGAAACTGCCACAGGTGAGCGACGGCATGATTCAGGGGAAATCGGTGCGTCTGATCCTCAAAAAAGAGGCCACGCCAGACGATATTCGCCATGCCGACGGAATGCCGGAAATCAATATCAACGAAACTACGCCGCGTTTTGAAGATGCGTTTATTGATTTGCTGGGCGGTGCCGGAACCTCAGAATCACCGCTGGGCGCAATATTGCATACGGTGGAAGGTACGCCTGACGAGACGGTGATCGAAGCGAAAGAACTGACCAAGAAATTTGGTGATTTTGCCGCCACCGATCACGTCAACTTTGCCGTTAAACGTGGAGAGATTTTTGGTCTGCTCGGGCCAAACGGCGCAGGGAAATCGACCACCTTTAAGATGATGTGCGGTTTGCTGGTGCCGACATCCGGCCAGGCGCTGGTGCTGGGGATGGATCTGAAAGAGAGTTCTGGCAAAGCGCGCCAGCATCTCGGCTATATGGCGCAAAAGTTTTCGCTCTATGGCAACCTGACGGTCGAACAGAATTTACGCTTTTTTTCTGGTGTGTATGGCTTACGCGGGCGGGCGCAGAACGAAAAAATCGCCCGTATGAGTGAGGCGTTCGGCCTGAAAAGTATCGCCTCCCACGCCACCGATGAACTGCCATTAGGTTTTAAACAGCGGCTGGCGCTGGCTTGTTCGCTGATGCATGAACCGGACATTCTGTTTCTCGACGAACCGACTTCCGGCGTTGATCCCCTCACCCGCCGCGAATTTTGGCTGCATATCAACAGCATGGTAGAGAAAGGCGTCACGGTAATGGTCACCACCCACTTTATGGATGAAGCAGAATATTGTGACCGCATCGGCCTGGTGTATCGTGGGAAATTAATCGCCAGCGGCACGCCAGATGATTTGAAAGCGCAGTCGGCCAACGACGAGCAACCCGATCCCACAATGGAGCAGGCCTTTATTCAGTTGATCCACGACTGGGATAAGGAGCATAGCCATGAGTAATCCGATCCTGTCCTGGCGTCGCGTGCGGGCGCTGTGCGTCAAAGAGACGCGGCAGATCGTTCGCGATCCGAGTAGCTGGCTGATTGCAGTGGTGATCCCACTGTTGCTGCTGTTTATATTTGGCTACGGCATTAACCTCGACTCCAGCAAGCTGCGGGTCGGGATTTTGCTGGAACAGCGTAGCGAAGCGGCGCTGGATTTCACCCATACCATGACCGGTTCGCCCTACATCGACGCCACCATCAGCGATAACCGTCAGGAATTGATCGCCAAAATGCAGGCGGGAAAAATTCGTGGCCTGGTGGTGATTCCGGTGGATTTCGCCGAACAGATGGAGCGCGCCAACGCTACCGCGCCGATTCAGGTGATCACCGACGGCAGTGAGCCAAATACCGCTAACTTTGTGCAAGGTTATGTCGAAGGGATCTGGCAGATCTGGCAAATGCAGCGGGCAGAGGACAACGGGCAGACTTTTGAACCGCTTATCGACGTCCAGACTCGCTACTGGTTTAACCCGGCGGCGATTAGCCAGCACTTTATTATCCCCGGTGCGGTAACCATCATCATGACGGTTATCGGCGCGATTCTCACCTCGCTGGTGGTGGCGCGAGAATGGGAACGCGGCACCATGGAGGCGTTACTCTCTACGGAGATAACCCGTACGGAACTGTTGCTGTGTAAGCTGATCCCTTATTACTTCCTTGGGATGCTGGCGATGTTGCTGTGTATGCTGGTGTCAGTGTTTATTCTTGGCGTGCCATATCGCGGGTCGCTGCTGATTCTGTTTTTTATCTCCAGCCTGTTTTTGCTCAGTACTCTGGGAATGGGACTGCTGATTTCCACAATTACCCGCAACCAGTTCAACGCCGCACAAGTTGCCCTGAACGCCGCTTTTCTGCCGTCGATTATGCTTTCCGGCTTTATTTTTCAGATAGACAGTATGCCCGCGGTGATCCGCGCGGTGACGTACATTATTCCCGCACGTTATTTCGTCAGCACCCTGCAAAGCCTGTTCCTCGCCGGGAATATTCCGGTGGTGCTGGTGGTGAACGTGCTGTTTTTGATCGCTTCGGCGGTGATGTTTATCGGCCTGACGTGGCTGAAAACCAAACGTCGGCTGGATTAGGGAGAAGAGCATGTTTCATCGCTTATGGACGTTAATCCGCAAAGAGTTGCAGTCGTTGCTGCGTGAACCGCAAACCCGCGCGATTCTGATTTTACCTGTGCTTATTCAGGTGATTCTGTTCCCGTTCGCCGCCACGCTGGAAGTGACTAACGCCACCATCGCCATCTACGATGAAGATAACGGCGAGCATTCGGTGGAGCTGACCCAACGTTTTGCCCGCGCCAGCGCCTTTACCCATGTGCTGCTACTGAAAAGCCCACAGGAGATCCGCCCAACCATCGACACACAAAAGGCATTACTCCTGGTGCGTTTCCCGGCTGACTTCTCGCGCAAACTGGATACCTTCCAGACCGCGCCGTTGCAGTTGATCCTCGACGGGCGCAACTCCAACAGTGCGCAAATTGCCGCCAACTACCTGCAACAGATCGTCAAAAATTATCAGCAGGAGCTGCTGGAAGGAAAACCGAAACCCAACAACAGCGAGCTGGTGGTACGCAACTGGTACAACCCGAATCTCGACTACAAATGGTTTGTGGTGCCGTCGCTGATCGCCATGATCACCACTATCGGCGTGATGATCGTCACGTCACTTTCCGTCGCCCGCGAACGTGAACAGGGTACGCTCGATCAGTTACTGGTTTCTCCCCTCACCACCTGGCAGATATTTATCGGCAAAGCCGTACCTGCGTTAATTGTCGCCACGTTTCAGGCAACCATTGTGCTGGCGATTGGTATCTGGGCGTATCAAATCCCCTTCGCCGGATCGCTGGCGCTGTTCTACTTTACGATGGTGATTTACGGTTTATCGCTGGTGGGATTCGGTCTGTTGATTTCATCACTCTGTTCAACACAACAGCAGGCGTTTATCGGCGTGTTTGTCTTTATGATGCCCGCCATTCTCCTTTCCGGTTACGTTTCGCCAGTGGAGAACATGCCAGTGTGGCTGCAAAACCTGACGTGGATTAACCCTATCCGCCACTTTACGGACATTACCAAGCAGATTTATTTGAAGGATGCGAGTCTGGATATTGTGTGGAATAGTTTGTGGCCGCTACTGGTGATAACGGCCACGACAGGGTCAGCGGCGTACGCGATGTTTAGACGTAAGGTGATGTAACTTCTTATCTTTCGCCAGTAAAGACACTACTGCCGGGCCAGCAAGGATCGCCAGCCCTGCAATCGCCAGCAAAAAGTTGTTTTCCAGTACGCGGGATAACAGCCACAGCACAATCAGCGCTGCGCCAAAATACCAGGTTGTGGTCAGTTCTTCCAGCACATCTGCCACCTCACGCCAGCGTTGCTCGGGGTGGCGCTGAAACACCAGCATCATCACTACCGTGACACAATACAGTGCGCATAATCCTACGCCGACGTGAACCAGAGTTTTACTCATCCAGCCCACCACCAGCAGCGCCACTACCAGTAAATGCAACATAATCTGCCAGCAACTTAGACCAGTTGCGACACGAACACGTTGTTGCCACTTCATGGCTTCTCTCCTGAAGAATTTATCTCTACATACTCAGAGTACCGAACTTTACGGAAAATTCCGTAAGACCGCACCTTTTTGTGACGCCGACTACACTATTTCAATGAGATAAGAGGCAAAGACAGGAAAATTATGCCCGTTCAAACACAACAATTTTCGTTCAAGGTGCTCACCATCAATATTCACAAAGGCTTTACCGCGTTTAACCGACGCTTCATTTTGCCGGAACTTCGCGACGCCGTGCGTACCGTCAGCGCCGATATTGTTTGCCTGCAGGAAGTGATGGGCGCGCACGAAGTTCATCCGCTGCATGTGGAAAACTGGCCCGATACCTCGCACTACGAGTTTCTCGCCGACACTATGTGGAGCGATTTTGCCTACGGTCGCAATGCGGTGTATCCCGAAGGGCATCACGGAAATGCGGTACTGTCACGCTATCCCATTGAACATTATGAGAATCGCGATGTTTCGGTCGATGGTGCGGAAAAACGTGGCGTGCTCTACTGCCGCATTGTGCCACCGATGACCGGAAAAGCGATTCATGTGATGTGCGTACATCTGGGCCTGCGTGAAGCGCACCGTCAGGCGCAGCTTGCGATGCTCGCTGAATGGGTGAATGAGCTGCCGGACGGCGAACCGGTATTAGTGGCAGGTGATTTCAACGACTGGCGGCAAAAAGCCAATCATCCCTTAAAAGTGCAGGCCGGGCTGGATGAGATATTTACCCGCGCCCACGGACGCCCGGCGCGTACGTTTCCGGTGCAATTTCCTCTACTACGACTGGACAGGATCTATGTCAAAAATGCCAGCGCCAGCGCGCCGACCGCGTTGCCACTACGGACCTGGCGACACCTTTCTGATCATGCCCCTTTAAGTGCGGAGATTCATTTATGAAATGTAGCTGGCGCGAAGGCAATAAGATCCAGTTGCTGGAAAACGGCGAGCAATATTATCCCGCGGTGTTTAAGGCGATTGGCGAGGCGCAAGAACGCATCATTCTTGAAACGTTTATCTGGTTTGAGGATGACGTCGGCAAACAGCTGCATGCGGCGCTACTGGCAGCAGCGCAACGCGGGGTGAAAGCGGAAGTCTTGCTGGATGGCTACGGTTCGCCGGATCTCAGCGATGAGTTTGTCAATGAACTGACGGCAGCTGGCGTGGTGTTCCGCTACTACGATCCCCGCCCTCGCCTTTTTGGTATGCGCACCAATGTGTTTCGCCGGATGCATCGCAAAATTGTGGTGATCGACGCACGTATCGCCTTTATTGGTGGGCTGAATTACTCCGCCGAGCATATGTCCAGCTACGGTCCAGAGGCTAAACAGGATTACGCGGTGCGCCTTGAAGGGCCGATTGTCGAAGATATTCTCCAGTTTGAGCTGGAAAACCTGCCAGGACAGAGCGCGGCCCGACGCTGGTGGCGACGTCATCACAAAGCGGAAGAGAACCGCCAGCCGGGAGAAGCGCAGGTATTGCTGGTCTGGCGCGATAACGAAGAACATCGCGATGATATCGAACGCCACTATCTGAAAATGCTCACTCAGGCGCGGCGGGAAGTGATTATCGCCAACGCCTACTTCTTCCCCGGCTATCGATTTTTACACGCCTTGCGTAAAGCGGCACGGCGCGGGGTGCGGATCAAACTGATCATTCAGGGCGAACCGGATATGCCGATTGTCAGAGTCGGTGCGCGCTTGCTGTATAACTATCTGGTTAAAGGTGGCGTTCAGGTTTTTGAGTACCGCCGACGCCCGCTCCACGGCAAAGTAGCATTGATGGACGATCACTGGGCGACAGTAGGGTCCAGTAATCTCGATCCGCTCAGTTTGTCACTGAATCTCGAAGCAAATGTCATCATCCACGATCGTCATTTTAACCAGACGCTGCGCGATAATCTGAACGGCATCATCGCCGCAGATTGTCAGCAGGTGGATGAAACCATGCTGCCCAAACGCACCTGGTGGAACCTGACGAAAAGCGTGCTGGCGTTCCACTTTTTACGCCACTTCCCGGCGCTGGTTGGCTGGCTTCCGGCACACACGCCACGTCTGGCGCAGGTTGACCCGCCCGCTCAGCCGACAATGGAAACGCAGGATCGGGTAGAAACTGAAAACACGGGGGTAAAACCCTGATGAGTAAATCACACCCACGCTGGCGCTTAGCAAAGAAGATCCTCACCTGGCTGTTTTTTATCGCAGTGATTGTGTTGCTGGTGATCTACGCCAAAAAGGTAGACTGGGAAGAGGTCTGGAAGGTCATCCGCGATTACAATCGCGTTGCGTTGCTCAGTGCGATTGGGCTGGTGGTCGTCAGCTATCTGATATATGGCTGCTATGATCTGCTCGCCCGCTTCTACTGCGGTCATAAACTGGCAAAGCGCCAGGTGATGCTGGTGTCGTTTATCTGCTACGCCTTCAACCTGACGCTCAGTACCTGGGTCGGCGGCATTGGTATGCGCTATCGTTTGTACTCCCGGCTAGGGTTACCGGGCAGCACTATTACGCGGATTTTCTCGCTCAGTATTACCACCAACTGGCTGGGCTATATTTTGCTGGCCGGGATTATCTTTACCGCAGGCGTGGTGGAGCTGCCGGATCACTGGTATGTCGATCAAACTACGCTGCGTATTCTCGGCATTGGCTTACTGCTGATTATCGCGGTTTATTTGTGGTTTTGCGCTTTCGCGAAGCACCGCCATATGACCATCAAAGGGCAAAAGCTGGTGCTGCCTTCATGGAAATTCGCCCTCGCCCAGATGCTGATTTCCAGCGTTAACTGGATGGTAATGGGAGCGATTATCTGGCTGTTGCTGGGTCAAAACGTGAACTATTTCTTTGTACTGGGCGTGTTGCTGGTAAGCAGTATTGCCGGCGTAATTGTGCATATTCCAGCAGGAATTGGGGTGCTGGAAGCAGTGTTTATTGCGCTACTGGCAGGGGAACATACATCAAAAGGAACGATTATCGCCGCCCTGCTCGCTTACCGTGTGCTGTATTACTTTATCCCGCTGCTGCTGGCGCTGATCTGTTATCTGTTGCTGGAAAGCCAGGCGAAGAAGCTACGAGCGAAAAATGAAGCGGTAATGTGAAGTTCAGTTAAATTCTTTTGGTTTGTGCAGATTGTTAGCAAAGTGCTATTTATTCATGGCGGATGCGGCGTGAACGCCTTATCCGCCCTACAAAACCGGACTAAGTTAATAGTTTACAATTCCAGTCAGTATCAGCTAAGCATAATGGATCAGCCTCATTACATTTCTTCAGGATTTTATTCATGAGGTTATATAAAAACGATTAACACGCATTTTCCAAAAAGAGAAACTTATCTATTTTTTACGGCTAATGAAAAAACCGCGTATGCCTTTGCCAGACAAGCGTTATCGCTATTGCTGCAAGTATCCCAAAGAAGCCGATAAAATAGTAATAGAGTGTTAATGCACCTGTAAAAGCGCAACGAACCGGACTCCACAACTCTTCGCTATGGCATTTTCCTGCCAGTTCAAGGAGCTTATTTCGTCCATGCGAGATAATGCCTGACCATAAGACAATCATTAAGCAACTTATTACCCAAACAGGCCGTTCACTCATTAATGCGGTATTTACGCTGATCACCAGAGTCAACCCTGTCAACGTCATCATAATGATGAAACGGTGAGAACCAGGATCAACATTAAATAATAAACCGGCCTGCATACTGATTAAAAACATCGCGCCCGCAGTGCTGAACACAAGGATAATGGCAGATACAGGAGCTAAACTAGCAACGACAATCGCCACCAAAGAGATTAAAAACAGATACATTACGCCTGCGATGGCGGCATTTATCTTGTTGATATATTTACTTAAGCCATACATACAAAGTAATAATAATCCTATGACAACATACATTGGTGGTGAATCATATTTGGTTGCCGTAATTTCGAGATGCTTAGCTCCCCAGGCCAGTCCTGCGGTTGCCCCCAAACCTAAAGCGGTAATGAGCCATACACCGTTTAATATTCTGGCTTCGTGCTGAAATTCATTAGCTATGTTATTTGCTGAGCGCGATTTCATTATTTTTATATCCTTAAATTAAATATCAATATCTATTCCAATTAACGTAATAAAACTCGTCAATTCGCACTACCACACTAAACCATTAATAAAGTCAAGAACTGTTACAGTAATTCTAAAGAGGACGCTCAAAATACTAAAATAAAGTGTTATTGCCCCAAGAACTATACAGCGAAGAGAACCTGAAATTTCAGAGGTGTCGGCAACACGGATCAAATCTTCCAGTGTTGTTGCTTCACAGGCAGCCGTAATGCCCCAGATAAAGACAGTCAAAATACTCGCTAACCACACGGAAAAACTGCTGGTAAGGTTCAGGTTAACAACAAAAGCAATACTCAAACCACAGAAAATATATAAATATAACTGTCTGACTGGTGGGATAACCCTATTACTACAACAGCAAATCAGCGCCATTGCGGCAAACATCCCTCCCGTAATTCCCATTACCGTCGCTATGCTCGAAAAGGTAAAAAGGCTGGCGAAGAGAAAGCCAATAAGCAGGATTATTAGCAGATAGACCAGACATGCGCCTGATGCATTGAGTCTTTTCAGGGCGTAGTTTAACCAAAGACCACCTATTATCAGTGCAGCCAAAGCGAAGACAAACGCGCCTGGAGACTTTTGTGACGTAACCCAATGCAAGTGCTGAAATATCCAGGCACAGCCTGCCGTAGCCCATACTCCAGCAGCTGTTAACCACCAAATGAGGAACAGCATTTTGCTGAGCGAAGCGCTTTTTTGCTGTAATTGAGTAGCAGTGGATCGTCTGTTCAAATGCGTTATCTGCCCCTGAAATTGCGTAGTGGACATAGTCTGGCATTTGCCGCGATTCAGTTCTCATGTAAATGAGCGGAATAGTCTTTATAAAATCCGAAAAAAATCCCGACACATGGCCGGGATATTGATGGTGAAAAAGAATTAACGGCGGTTGCCGAAGATCCGCAACAACATCAGGAACAGGTTGATGAAGTCCAGATATAAGGTTAACGCGCCAAGAATGGAATATTTGCGCAGGTTTGACGTGTCGCGGGTATCAATCTGCTCACCCATATTTTTCAATTTCTGAGTGTCATATGCCGTCAATCCGACAAAGACAATCACGCCGATATAGGTAACTGCCCACATCAATGCTTCGCTTTTCAGCCAGAAGTTGACCAGCGATGCCAGCACAATGCCGATTAACGCCATAAACAGCATATTGCCAAAGCCGCTTAGATCACGTTTGGTGGTGTAACCGTACAGGCTCATTGCGCCGAACATCCCGGCAGTAACGACGAAAGTACTGGCGATAGAAGCAGCAGTATAGACAATGAAAATACTGGAAAGCGTCAGACCCGTCAGCGCCGAATAAAGCATAAAGAGCATGGTCGTTACACTTGCGCTCAGCTTTTGAATCATCGCTGATAACACAATAACCAGTGCTAATTGCGCGATGATCAGACCGATTAAAAAAACACGGTTAGTGAACAATAGCTCCATCACGGCCGCAGAATTAGCCGCATACCAGGCAACAAATGCGGTCAGCAACAAGCCAACGGTCATCCAGCCATAGACTTGCGCCATATAAGTTTGCAAGCCAGCCCGGGGTTGTACAATTGAATCAGAACGTGGGAATCTGTCCATGACGATCTCCTGAAGATATAAGGAATATCTTAAGGATACTGCAAAATGATGAGGCTGTGCATCGACGCAGCGTAAACGCATATACTGAGCGGTGAAATTGCCGGACGCAGCGGTGCCTTATCCGGCTAACAAAAAACTACCAGCGTTTTGCCGCCTGCTGATCGCTCTCCCGAGCTTCGACCCAGCGGTCGCCTTCCGGCGTGGCTTCGCGCTTCCAGAACGGTGCGCGGGTTTTGAGATAATCCATAATAAACTGCCCGGCTTCAAACGCACTGCTGCGATGCGCACTGGTGACACCGACAAAAACGATTTCATCGCCCGGCCATAATTCCCCGATGCGGTGAATCACCGCGACGCGCCCCAGCGGCCAGCGGTTACGCGCTTCATCGACAATTTCTGCCAGTGCTTTTTCAGTCATCCCCGGATAGTGTTCGAGGGTTAATGCTTTGACGCTGTCGCCAAGGTTATGGTTGCGCACCTTACCGGTAAAGGTGACTACCGCACCGTCTTCGTCACGCTCAGCCAGCCACGGATACTCTTCTCCTACGCTGAACGGCTGCGGGCCGACAACAATTTTGGTTTCTGCCATCTTAACCTCCGGTTACCGGCGGGAAGAAAGCCACTTCGTCGCCGTCAGTCAGCGGATGGTCAAAACTCACCAGCGTCTGGTTGACGGCAGCCAGCAATTTGCCATCTTCCAGCGCCAGCGCCCAGCGATCGCTCTGCGCAGCCAGATGCTGGCGTAACGCTTCAACGGTTGGGAAATCCGCAGCCACTTCGCTTGCATCTGTTCCCACCAACTCGCGCACCTGGGCGAAAAAAAGAACTTTAATCATCCGCTTCCACCTTAAAGTCACCTGACTTGCCGCCGCTCTTCGCCAGCAAACGTACCGGACCAATCACCATATCTTTTTGCACCGCTTTACACATGTCATAAATGGTCAGCGCCGCCACGGAGGCCGCGGTTAACGCTTCCATTTCAACGCCGGTTTTCCCAGTCAGGCGGCATAAGGTTTCTATACGTACCCGATTGTGCTCCGGCTCGGCCTGCAAATTGACTTCAACTTTGCTGAGCATCAGCGGGTGACACAGCGGGATCAGATCCCATGTGCGTTTTGCCGCCTGAATACCGGCGATACGCGCAGTGGCAAATACGTCGCCTTTGTGGTGGCGACCATCAATGATCATCGCCAGCGTCTCGCTGCGCATGGTGACAAAGGCTTCGGCGCGCGCTTCACGCACGGTTTCTGCTTTGGCGGAGACATCCACCATGTGCGCTTCGCCAGCGGCGTTGATATGGGTCAGTTGCGACATACTTATTTCTTCAAATGTGGATGGAAATTACACGGACGCGTACGGGCATCCAGCTGCGGTGCGATGATATTTTCCCAAGCGGTACGGCACGCTTTGGTTGAACCGGGCATGGCGAAAATTAGCGTTTTGTTAGCCACACCCGCTACCGCACGAGATTGCAACGTTGAGGTGCCAATCTCTTCGAACGACAACATCCGGAACACTTCACCAAAACCTTCAACTTCACGGTCGAACAGCGGCAGCAGTGCTTCAGGGGCCTGATCGCCTTCGGTCAGGCCAGTACCACCCGTAATCAACACCACTTGTACATCGTCGCTGGCGATCCACGCAGATACCTGAGCGCGAATAGCGTAGCGGTTTTCTTTCACAATGGCTTTATCGACAACGTGATGACCCGCGTCCTGCGCCGAATCGCGCAGATAGTGACCGGAGGTATCGTCTTCTTCACCGCGACGATTAGAAACCGTAAGAATAGCAATACGGGTCGGGATAAATTCAGTGCTTACCTGACTCATCTGATCTCTCCTTTTGACGTTTTAGCCGCCAATGTACGATAAGTTTTGCGTAATACCGGTGTTATTTTGATGCAGGAAATGGGTCTGTTTTTTCTCCCGCAGCGCCGCTGAAATACGTGCTTCCAGCGCCTGTTGCTGGGTATCGTCTTCCAGTAAATCGCGCAGGTTAACGCCGCCTTCACCGAACAGGCAGAGATGGAGTTTACCAATGGAGGAGACGCGCAGGCGGTTGCAAGTGGCGCAGAAGTCTTTTTCATACGGCATGATAAGGCCAATTTCTCCGGCGTAATCCGGATGACAAAAGACTTGCGCGGGACCGTCGCTGCGTTGACGTAATTGGTGGATCCAACCGCGACGCAGTAGCTCGTCACGCAGAACCTGACCAGAGATATGATGCTTGCGGAAAAGCTCGCTGCCCTCGCCCGTTTCCATCAGTTCGATGAAACGCAGCTGGATGGGGCGATGCTGGATCCAGTTCAGAAAGGTGTCGAGTTGGTGATGATTAACATCACGCATCAGCACGGTATTGACTTTGACCTTCTCAAAACCGGCCTCAAATGCAGCATCGATCCCTGCCATGACCTGATTGAATTTATCCTGTCCGGTAATAGCCTGAAACTGGCGAGCGTCGAGGCTATCGACACTCACGTTGATACCAGTAAGACCAGCATCACGCCAGTTCGCCACGTCGCGTTCCAGACGGTAACCATTGGTGGTGACCGCTATCTGGCGAATAGCGTCGTTTTCTCGCACAGCGGCGATGATATCGGTAAAGTCGCGACGCAAAGACGGCTCTCCGCCCGTCAGACGGACTTTTTCGGTGCCCAGACTGGCGAAGGCGCGCGTAACCCGGCGAATTTCATCGACGGTCAGAAAGCCTTTATTGGTGACGCCGCTCGGTTTGTAGCCATCCGGCAGGCAGTAGGTGCAACGGAAATTGCACACATCGGTAATCGACAGGCGCAAGTAGTAAAACTTACGCGCAAATGCATCAGTCAGTTGTGAAGCCATGTACACCTTTCCAGATACGGGAGGCGAAGTCATTTCTTCCTTCGCCCTGGTGGCAATCTTTGTAAGCATTGTCACGGCCAAAGCACCGTATCAGTTGACCCAGGTGCAGAGGCTAGAGTGTTTAGTGGTTAAGCCGATACTAGCGTGTAAACAGGATTTTTACCATCCACACTTTCGCTATGTAATCATGTATATAGCGTCATGATCGTGCTATTTCGCTACAGAATAAGGGAAAATAGCGGTTTTACTTTGATATACATCATCACGGATGCATAGCGTACATCGTCCTTTAGAGGTAGAAGAAAATAGTTTGTATCCTCAATATTGGCAGGTTAATTGCTGTTTCCCCGCAATTTGCGCTACTGTAGCGCGGATAATCTGACTCCAGGAAACTATATGCGCAATCGTACGTTGGCTGACCTTGATCGTGTCGTTGCTCTCGGCGGAGGGCATGGACTGGGACGCGTTCTCTCATCACTTTCGTCTTTGGGTTCTCGTTTAACGGGTATCGTCACCACCACCGATAATGGTGGCTCGACGGGGCGTATTCGCCGCTCAGAAGGCGGCATTGCCTGGGGCGATATGCGCAACTGCCTCAACCAGCTGATAACTGAACCCAGCGTCGCTTCCGCAATGTTTGAATATCGTTTCGGCGGTAATGGCGAACTTTCCGGGCACAACCTTGGAAACCTGATGTTGAAGGCACTGGATCACCTTAGCGTGCGGCCTCTTGAAGCGATTAATCTGATTCGCAATCTGTTGAAAGTGGACGCACATTTGATTCCGATGTCGGAGCATCCTGTTGATTTAATGGCGATTGACGATCAGGGGCATGAAGTATACGGCGAGGTCAATATTGACCAGCTCACTGCGCCGATACAGGAGCTACTCTTAACCCCCAACGTACCTGCCACACGTGAAGCGGTGCTGGCGATTAATGAGGCGGATCTGATCATTATTGGGCCAGGGAGTTTTTATACTAGTCTTATGCCCATTCTGCTGCTCAAGGAAATGGCTCAGGCATTACGCCGAACGCCTGCCCCGATGGTGTATATCGGTAATTTGGGGCGAGAATTAAGCCTGCCTGCTGCAAATCTCAAGCTGGAAAATAAGCTGGCGATTATGGAGCAGTATGTTGGTAAAAAAGTGATTGATGCGGTAGTTGTTGGACCGAAAGCTGATGTATCCGCAGTTAACAACAGAATTGTGATTCAGGAAGTACTGGAGGCCAGCGATATTCCTTATCGTCATGACCGCCAGTTGCTGCATAACGCACTGGAAAAGGCATTACAGGCACTAGGTTAAGCGCCTGTGCCGGGGGCAGAAAAATACGACTGTGACTATGGCGTTTTAAATTATAGAAGGCCATAGTCACCTTTTTTTGGCACAACCCCATTGTTAGCAGCTCATTTATCTTTCCACTTTCTGGAATTTAGTTTTGCTTCTTGATGTTTCTTGTGCCATGACTATTCTAATAATGTTATAATCCCCATGCTTTGGGAGCCACCGAATCTAAATATTTATCAATATGATGAGAACGAGTATAATCTGCTATATTTTTTGATAAAATGGCCGTGCAATTTAAACCAGAACCTAATCCCAGTAGTACCGTTAACCAGTTATCCAGAGCTTCAGATTCAACAATCGAGTTTTCCAGTTCATATGCTTTTAGTAAAAGAGCAGCAGAGTAAATTCTGAGGATTTGCGGAGAATTGTATTCCGTTCCTAAACTTGAAGCTGAAGAATATCTTGCGAACACGACAGCAAAACTTATCAGAAGCATTGCTTGTTCCGTTTTATTTGCATTTTCCATTCTGCAAGCCTTCATTAAATCTTTATAATGGTTTCCCTTAATATTTAAACAAGACTTATACTTCAATAGTTCGCTAACATTCTTTTTTTGTTTTATCTTTTTATTTTTACTTAACATTTCGTAACCCGCACCTTCTATAGATTGCGCCTGCAATGAGTAATTATCTATGAGTTTCATAAGAGGCGCAAAAATTTCATTTAATTTTATTTGTTCATCAATACCATCCATTTTGGTTTGAGAACAACAACTTTGTGATGCAGTGACAAATGGTTCGTATAGATCACCAAGCTGAAGGATTTTGAGATAATTTTTT
>NZ_JABWMS020000130.1:0-3326 GCF_013369155.2 Escherichia sp. 94.0001
CGCTCCGGATGAATATGATGATCTCATATCAGGAACTTGTTCGCACCTTCCCTAGCCGATATCATTAGATTGGCTGATTCTGTTGAAAATCAATTGAATGGAGGCAATTCATTTCTTGATGTATTCAGTACATATATGGGGCAGGTTATTTCTGAATTTATGCATAGTAATGATAACAGAATTGAATTGTTACAGCGGCGATTACATTCATGTTCATTTTTAGTTAATATTGAAGAAATGTCTTACATAGATGAAGCATTACAGTGCCCGATTACGCTGGCAATTCCTCAACGAGGTGTTTTTTTAAGAAATGCTGAAGGTTCCAGAGTATGTAGTTTATATGATGAAATGGCTCTTTCTCGTATAATTAATGATGGGATGCATCACCCACTAAGCAGAGAGCCAATAACATTATCAATGCTTGTGGCCAGAGAGCAGTGTGAGTTTGATTGCAGTATCGGTCACTTTACGGTGAGGAGTGATTGTTATTCAGTGTAGACTCGGTACACGATTTTGTGTGAAGAGACTCTTATTAAAAGTTAGCATCAAAGCGGTCATCAAACTTGATAATAAAGTGACTCATTGCTATTCGCTGGTCCTTAAGGGATATTGCCCATTTTGTATCGTGAACTGAATAGCAAGTAGCCACCGTCCTGATTTCAACGCATTATCAGGCGCTTCTGAAGCGGCATACCTGCATGACAGGATGAGTGCAAAGGGGCGCTGTTACGATAATGCTAGGGCGGAAAGTTTCTTCCACTCACTAAAAGTCGAATGCATTTACGGCTAATATTTTATGAGTCGGGAAATAATGCAGACGGCTGTGTTTAATTAGATCTAGTGTGATTACAATCGGTGGTGCCGACACAGTACTTGTGGCTGTCTCAGCACGGAACTGTTTTGAAAAACAGAACCTTGATTAGGGCTGTGTCCACATTACGTAGGTAGGATCACCCCACAGGCACCACATGTCATGCATGGATTAGGATTGAATGATAAATCGTAAAGAAAACTGCAACACCTCGCGTGTAGCACCTGGTTAGCGAACTTTCGAAAGTACGAGTATTGTATGATTTCCAGCAGTTATCAATTTTACGTATTAATCAGTGAATCAACAACTCGTCAGCAGACTCTCTTTGCTGTTGAATTTTTTGGAACGTGTATAGGGCAGAAATTTTTGTTTTGGGACATGGTTGGGACGCCGTAGTACATACGAACTCTGCCGAATAACGTATGATATTATTTTTTAATCTCTTGGAATACATTATAGAAACAGAATGCTCTTGGGCGATTTTTAGTGATTGTTTAAATAGCCCTGTCATGCAGTTAAAGTGGCGGGCATCCTCTTCAAGGATGGTGATCCTCAACCGCACCCATTTAGGATGCGACTATTGTGGTAGAACAATGTAAACCATAAGTAATCTGCGTGCGGATACATGCTTCATAGATAGGATATTCTGGTTTGGGTTGTGAATGTGTTGGTCATCGAGTGGACAATAAGGTAAGAGGAGTAACTCCTGCAAAACAAAAAAAGAGTTCAACAAAATCAATCAGTTAAAAACACGAGAGATCTGTATAAAAAAGCATCGTAAATTCTGTATTTTTCCTTTAAATATAATATGTTATTGAGTTTTGTAAAATCTACCAGTGTGGTACATGGATATCGATACCACGGCTAAGTACAAATCTGGTGTTACTACCGTAAAAGACTCGGTACGACTGGATCCGTGGGTGTTTATGTTCTCCGCAGGATATCGTTTTTAATTTTCTCTGCAAAACCTCTGCAAAACCCCTCTGCAAAACTGGTCATCAAATGACCAGTTTTTTCCATTCCTTACCGCGTGCGTCGTTGTAAATATCGGTCATTTTTTGATTCGAATGGCCTAGCAAAATTTTGGTATCAACCCCCTGCTCTCTGAACAATCGCTCTGATAAAGATCTCTGCTCATGGAAAGAGGGAGGGGTGCCATTAGCACGCCAGTTGTAATCCACAGAATCCCGGGCTTTTTTAAATGCAACGGTTAATGTTGCTGGCTTAACCATCCCGCCGCGCTTAGCTGTCCCTTTCGCGTGATGGTGGTGCAATAGCCACGGACTAAGAACGCAATCGCGGCAGGATGACACCACATCATCCAGGGTGAGATTTAATTTATCGCAACGCAGAGCCAGAGGGATGGCAATCCGGGTTCCTGTTTTTTGCTGTTCGACATGAAGATAACCATCCCGGATATCCGAAAATTGCATTTTGCAAATATCTGAAAGGCGCTGGCCTGTCATCAGTGCCAGCAGCATACCGCGCTGTAAAAAGTAACCATCCTTTTCCGCTGCGTTATAAATCATCATCCACTCATCAAAAGTCAGTCGCTGTCTTGATATCCGCACCTGCGGTTTTTTTGCCGATTCTGCAGGGTTAAAGCCTGGCGGGACATCGCCCGTTTGCTGAGCTTCCCGGAAAACATCGATCAGTACTTTCCTGAAAATTTGTCCCATTCTGTTATGTCCTCTGGCCTTGTACTCTTCCAGTACTGATACCACATCTTTTACGGTTATGGCATCTAACGGTCTGGTGCCAAAACGTTCATCAAATACCCTGAGAGGGGCCGCTTTCTGTTTCAGCGTGTTGAGTTTGATCTCGCCGTTTTCATATCTTTCCTGTTGAATTTTTCTGTAATTATTCAGAAAAATGGTAACGGTTGATGAACCGCCGGTATCACTAATAATTTTCTCCTGCAGACTGAGCATTTGTTCCATTTGCTGCCGGGCAAGACGGCTGTTCGCTTCTGCTGCAATAGTTTCTGCCAGTTTCTGGTCAATACTGCCGAGACCGTGATTTTTGCCTGTTATGGGATGCCTGTAACGCCAGTAAACTTTGTTATTTCTTTTGTCAAAATACGGAGATAATCCCGGAACATCGGTTTTATATTTTCGCGGGCGCGCCATCTTCCAGTATCCTCTTCAAAGCAGGGTGATCTGTGGCGATCACCTCCGGCTTGTTTACCATTCCGACAAAGCGAGCTTGCGGATCCACTCGCCAGCGTCTTCCAACTTTTTTGGGGAGAGGAAATATCATTCCGGCTTTAGCGTATTTACTTAACGTACTCGGAGTTGGGACCGGTTCACTGAATTCCTCTTTTGCCCACTCAGTGAGCAGAATAAGTCTTGCCATGAGCGTCGTTCGCTAATCATGGTCGCCGCCACTATAGCTGGTGGGCAACGACCGGGGTTGAACATTAAAAATCAGCCTGATTCGGGATCAGTTTTTGCCAGATAACTGAAACGTATTTTGCCTGGTAACGGGCGTCATCAAGTGCATTATGGCGCTCACC
>NZ_JABWMS020000131.1:0-3257 GCF_013369155.2 Escherichia sp. 94.0001
AAATATAACAGAACAAACGAGCGACATTTTATCTCCTTAAAACAATAAAGTTTTTATCGATACTTTTTTAACATTTCATATTTATAATTTGCTGTTTATTTTCAGTCTTGCAAACTATTGATAATGAAATGTGTAAGATCTCTTGCAATGCGACCCATTTCTGAAATACCCAGCTGATCAATTGCCGAAAAAATGGCTATCAACGTAAGTGTCAGTAATAAGACAACCACAATTACAGACATGATTTCTTTATAGTTGTCTCTTTGCGTGATTTTGTTTTTCACTGTGGTCGCATGCATTTCAAATATGTTTATTTAGCGGATAACGTTAAAAATCGTTAATCAGTATGCTTAATATAACAGGCTGGAAAAAAGAGGAAATAGGACTGGTGCTTCAGTACTGAGCGGAGTTTCTTACAGCTGTAGGCGGAGGTATAAATCTTATAGCGAGCAGTTTAATTTAGCACATGTGAGTAAATTGCGCGACAATGGTCAATGAGGAATTCTTCTGCTGTGCGGATGACAGCAGAAGAAATGAGGAGGCGAATTAATTTGATGGTTCTAATTCAACCGGAATACTTTTATAGCCAGGAATGCCACTTAATGGATCGTGGTTATCAAGTGTTAGCATGTGATTCGATTCTGGAAAATAGGTCACCAGTGAGCGGTCAGCCATAGGGTAAATGACCACTTTTAATCTATCCATGCGGCGTGAGCTGCGCTTACCGTCTGGCGTAAGCGCAATAAGATTAACTCTTTCGCCGTTTTTTACACCGCAAACTTTAGCTTGTTTAGCACTCATGAAGACCACATCTCGTTGACCGAATACCCCTCGATAGCGATCATCCATACCATAAATCGTCGTGTTGTACTGATCGTGACTGCGTACTGTCGCCATGACCAGCTTACTGTTAAACGCCGAAGAGGGATCTTCTAACAGCCCTTTGCTGGTAATGAAATTAGCCTTACCTGACGACGTCAGCCAGCGCCTTTCAGCAGCTGCGTTTATGAGGTGAAAACCACCAGGCTGGCGGATGCGCTGGTTATAGTCGGCGAACTCTGGCAGCACAGCTTCAATGTCATTGCGAATGCGATCATAATCTTCCACCAGATGCTCCCAGGCCACCACGCTCTGAGGGAGCGCTGCCTGCGCGATTCCCGCGACCACTGCACACTCTGATTTCAGCATGACACCGGCGGGTTTTAACACGCCACGCGAGGCATGAATCATCGACATTGAATCCTCAACGGTTACCGCCTGCGCACCGCTTTTTTGCATGTCAATCTCGCTACGTCCCAGAACCGGCAGAATATAGCTATGCCGTGCGGTCAGCAGATGAGAGCGGTTAAGCTTTGTGGCAACGTGTACCGCCAGATCTAATTGCGTTAACGGTACAGCGATCGCTTCCCGATCTGGCATTGCCAGTGCAAAGTTGCCCCCCATGCAGATCAATGCTCGAGCTTGCCCCGTACATATTGCTTGCATGCTGGCGATTGCAGCATGTCCAGGTGCATGAGGTGGGGTGAAGCCATAGCGCTCACCCAGGCGAGCCAGAAACTCTGCAGACGGTTTCTCGGTGATACCGACGGTTCGGTCGCCCTGTACATTAGAGTGACCACGTAGTGGGCAGATACCCGCACCAGGCTTGCCAATGTTACCTTTCATCAACAGCAGATTGACAAGTTGCTGTACGTTCTGGGTACCATGTTCGTGCTGAGTGATCCCCATTCCGTAACAGATAATGGTTCGTTCGGCAGCGGCATATGCATCAGCAAGTTCGGCGATTTGTGTCTGACTTAGTCCAGAAATACGTTCGATATCTTTCCACTCGGAATTGAGAACGTCACGGCGTAGCTCGTCAAAGCCGACGGTATGCGTTTGAATGAATTCGTCATCCAGCAATGAGGGCCGACCCGCAGCACTTGCAGCATCATCGCGCTCAATTAACAGGCGCATCATCCCCTTTAGCAACGCCATATCGCCACCAATGCGCACATTATAGTAAGCACTAGCCAATTGAGTCTCGGAGTTCGTCAGCATTTCAAACGGGTTCTGTGGTGCGGTAAATCGCTCCAGGCCACGCTCCTGCAGAGGATTGATGGCAATCATTTTCGCTCCACGTTTCACTAAAGCGCGCAACGAAGTCAGCATGCGAGGGTGGTTTGTACCAGGGTTATGCCCAATGCAAATGACTAAATCGCATTTCTCAAAGTCTTCCAGTAACACGGTCCCTTTACCCACGCCGATACTCGCAGCCAAACCTACGCTGGTCGGTTCATGGCACATGTTTGAGCAGTCGGGAAAGTTATTGGTACCGTATTCACGGGCAAAAAGCTGATAAAGAAAGGCAGCTTCATTGGAAGTGCGGCCCGAAGTATAGAATTCAACCTGATTTGGATCACTATAGCTTTGAAGACGTGCGCCAATTTCGTCGAAAGCTTGTTGCCAGCTTAATGGCTGGTAACAGTCGCTGACGGCATCATATTTCAAAGGTTGAGTGAGACGCCCCGCAGCCTCGAGTTCGTGATCTCCCCAGGTAAGTAATGATTGAACCGTATTCTCAGCGAAAAAAGAGGTATTCACCTGCTTATCGGTGACTTCCCAGGCGATTGCTTTAGCGCCGTTTTCACAAATGTCGAATGACGCGCTGTGCTTAGGATCTGGCCATGCACATCCTGGACAGTCAAAGCCTTCTGGCTTATTCATGTCAAACATGGCAATCACTTCCTGGCGTATATCCATCTGCTTACGGACTGCATTCGCTACAGATTTGACAGCCCCCCAACCACCGGCAGCTCCCTGGTAGGATTCAATTTTTTTCTTCATCAGCTTATCCTGTGTGGAAATGAATTATTAGGATTTGTAATAGCGATGATGCGCAGTATATATAATGGGTTTATCGGCCATTTGGATATATGAGAGTAGGGGGCTACTCTCATTCTATTTTTAACTCATTATCGTCAAATAACAGAATAGTATAAATGCGATAAGTTAAGCATCATCTCTCATAGTCTTTAAGTTAACATACTTTTCAATATATAAAATAAGACTCTGACTTCAATTGTGCGCGGATTTTCTTACAGGTGTAGGATAATTTCTTTCAGGAAAGAATTATCCGCGTAATTTTAGGGAATGGAAAGCACAACCTAAAGTATAACAGGGTCAACATCACAATTATTCATAGATAAATGTAACGCCAATGACTGAACCGCCCCGGGAATCCTGGAGACTAAACTCCCTGAGAAAGAGGTAAACAG
>NZ_JABWMS020000132.1:0-3210 GCF_013369155.2 Escherichia sp. 94.0001
GTGACTGGCCGTGACAGGGAAACCCGCGAATGGCTGGGCTGGGGCCATGCCTGGGCGCATGAAACCGCGGTGGTCCGACGGAAGAGCGAGGCGTCCCGGTTTCAGGATCTTGTTGCCTGTGGAGATATGACCATTGTCCGGCGTGTCGGGGATGACACGGCGGAAGTGGCGGAATATGTGCGTCGCATTCATGAGGCTGAGTTACTGGACCATATCGGTATTGACCCGTCAGGGGTGGGGCAGATTCTGGATTCACTGGCGGAAGCCGGGATCCCCGACGGAATTGTGGTGGGGATAAGCCAGGGCTGGAAACTGGGCGGGGCCATTAAAACCACCGAGCGCAAACTGGCTGAAGGGGTGCTGGTGCATGGTGACCAGCCCCTGATGGCCTGGTGTGTCGGCAATGCCCGGGTGGAGCCTAAAGGTAACGCCATTCTTATCACCAAACAGGCCAGTGGACGGGGAAAAATTGACCCGCTGATGGCGCTGTTCAATGCGGTCTCCCTGATGTCCCTTAACCCGGAACCGAAAAAGAAAGAATATGCGGTTTTTTTCATATAACCCTGTTCACACTGTAACCATCACGAACCGCTCCGGCGGTTTTTTTATTTTCAGGAGGCTGATGTGACTCTTAAACGGGCCTGTTCCCTGCTGACGGTGAAATCCTTCAGTGAGGATGAACGGGTGATCACCGGGATTGCGTCAACGCCTTCTCCGGATCGGGATGGTGACATCCTGGAGCCGGAGGGGGCGGAGTTTGGCAGTGCGATCCCGTTTCTCTGGCAGCATGACCATTCCCGCCCTGTAGGCCAGTGTACGGTGCGTCGGGTCAGTGAAGGTCTGGAAATCACGGCAACACTGGTGAAGCCCGTACCGGATATGCCGTCGCAACTGGCTGCCCGGCTGGATGAGGTCTGGGCGGCCATTAAGACCGGGCTGGTCAGGGGGCTGTCCGTGGGCTTCCGTCCCCATGAATACACCTTTCTGGACGGAGGCGGACTGCATTTTCTGCGCTGGGAACTGATGGAGGTGTCTGCCGTCACCGTGCCCGCGAATGCGGAATGCACCATCCGGACCATTAAATCTTACGACCGCCCGTTTTCTGCCGCGTCCGGCAACCGGAAACCGGTGGTGAAAATCGCATCTTCTGCCGGCGCTGCGGCACAGTCAACAACCGTTTTTCATAAGGAAAAGACCATAATGAATATTGGCGAACAGATTAAAAGTTTTGAAAACAAGCGTGCAGCGCTGGCAGCCTCCCTTGAGGAGGTCATGACCAAAGCCGCAGAGGAAGGCCGCACGCTGGATGTGGAGGAGGAAGAGCATTACGACAACACCGCAGCGGAAATCCGTCAGGTGGATGCGCACCTGAAGCGCCTGCGTGAACTGGAAGCCGGTAAGGCCGCCACGGCGCAGCCGGTGAAACAGGCCGGTAACGGGAATGTGGCCGCGGTGGCTTCTGCGCCGGTGATCCGTGTGGAGCAGAAACTGGATAAGGGGATTGGCTTCGCCCGCTTTGCCAAATCGCTGGCTGCGGCTAAAGGCGTCCGATCTGAAGCCCTGGAAGTGGCCCGTCGTCAGTATCCGGATGACAGTCGTCTGCATCATGTCCTGAAATCGGCAGTGGGCGCGGGGACCACCACGGATCCGCAGTGGGCAGGCAGCCTGTCTGAATATCAGGAATACGCACAGGACTTTATTGATTACCTGCGTCCGCAGACCATTATCGGGCGATTTGGTCAGGGCGGGATCCCTGCACTTCGTCAGGTGCCATTCAATATCCGTGTGCACGCCCAGGTGTCCGGCGGTGCTGCCGGCTGGGTGGGTGAGGGTAAGGCAAAACCCCTGACGAAGTTTGATTTTGAATCCATCACCTTCAGTCATGCGAAGGTGTCGGCCATTGCGGTACTGACGGAAGAATTGATCCGTTTTTCCAGTCCGGCTGCTGATGCACTGGTCCGTAATGCGCTGGCGGAAGCGGTGGTGGCGCGTCTGGATACAGACTTTGTGGACCCGAAAAAAGCCGCAGTGGCAGATGTCTCCCCGGCGTCCATCACCCATGATGTGAAGGGCACGGCATCAACCGGTAACCCGGATGCGGATGCAGAGGCTGCGTTTGGACAGTTTGTGGCAGCAAACCTGCAGCCCACCGGTGCGGTCTGGCTGATGTCCAGCACCAATGCCCTGGCACTGTCCATGCGTAAAAATGCGCTGGGTCAGAAGGAATACCCGGACATGACCCTGCTGGGTGGCTCCTTCCAGGGGCTGCCGGTGATTGTCTCCCAGTACGTGGGTGACCAGCTGGTGCTGGTGAATGCCCCGGATATTTATCTGGCGGATGACGGCGGCGTGGCAGTGGATATGTCCCGCGAGGCATCACTGGAAATGCAGTCTGAGCCGACCGGCGACAGTACCACGCCGTCCCCGGTGGAGCTGGTTTCCATGTTCCAGACAGGCAGCGTGGCCATCCGTGCGGAGCGCTGGATCAACTGGCGTCGTCGCCGTACTGCGGCGGTGGCGGTGATCACCGGAGTGAACTACGGCAGTGCGTCCGGCGGCTGAGTCTGATAAGGAGGACGGGAGGCGTGCGCCTCCCGTAACAGGTTATGGCAAAGATCCGATATCTGCAGGGCACGCATGATGCCCGGGCCGGGGATATCCGTGATGTGGCACAGCCGTGTGCGGAGGTGCTGGTTCGCCTGGGAAAGGCGGAGTACATCACGGTGCGACGTCCGGCAGGTCAGAAAAAGAAACGTGATGCGGAGCATGGCGAATGTGGAACCTTTTACGGCGAACCCGAAAAAACCAGAAATCAGGACGTGACGTAAGAGAGGCGGGCTGGACCAGCCTGTTTCAGGCGGTGGCTGAGCCCTTTTCCGGCGCCTGGCAGCAGGGCGTGAAAGCCGATCCTGAAGCCGTCCTCTCCTTTCATGCGGTGTTTGCATGTATTTCGCTGATATCCCAGGATATCGCCAAAATGCGGCTGCGTCTTATGCAGACGGATGCGCATGGGATACGCAGGGAAACGCGCCGGGGGGATATTGCCCGCCTCTGTCGTCGTCCCAACGCCCAGCAGAACCGCATCCAGTTTTTTGAACTGTGGCTGAACGCCAAACTGCGTCATGGCAATACGGTGGTGCTGAAAATCCGTAATGCCCGGGGGCAGATCAAAGAACTGCGTATTCTGGACTGGAGCCGGGTTGAACCTCT
>NZ_JABWMS020000133.1:0-3200 GCF_013369155.2 Escherichia sp. 94.0001
ATATAATACGTTGTAATATATGTATTCCAATTAAAGCCGTTATTATAATAATTATCATATATGGTTATTTTCATATTGATTTCGTCAGAAATAGAAAATGCTGATGATGAATTGTGAATAATCAAACTGACCTCTAATTATCCTGTATGGAGTAGTGCTTATTTTCGACTCAATTTCTACTGATTAGATTATGGTTATCAGTACAGTGGGTTATGAAAAACGGACTGGATCTGCCAGCAGTGCTTCTATTATTATTCAAAAAGAACTTCAGCCGGACAATGCTATAATCCAGGGAAAGGCTATAAGCTCTGTTGGACGGAATGTGGAAATCAGCACTGGTAAAAAGGGGAACTGACATTAACACAAGAAGGATTCCTGCAAGCAACTGCTTATCTGCCCGGAACGCAGAATTAAAGCATAACCACACAGGAGCCAGAATACTGTGGTCGTACGCATTCAGTATTGTGACAACTAATAGAAATAAAAATCTGGCCGGTGCGAATATTAAACGATGCGATACCGTATAGTGTAAGTCAAAAGTAACGGGGTATTTAAACCATCTTTTTATATTTATTTAACATAATGCAGATTCTGATGTATTAGTTCAGTTGTTCGCCAGAATCAGCGCTCGATCACTATGCGTTTTAGCAGTGTGCTGAAGAAGTTCTTCATCACTGCGTTATTCAGACCGTTTCCTTTGTGCGGCATATTTTGTGCTACTCCATGGGGCTTTAACTTTGCCTATAGCCTGCGATTCGATATTGCCAACCCTGATCCATATGCAGCGACGGGGCATCCTCTGGCCGGGCACTGTGAATGCATCGTATAGCATCGTATTAACGATGCTCCATCACCGACCTTTCTGACAAGCTGTAGGAGATAATTTCCCGGTTAAACAGATCGGAGAACTGGCGACAGGTACCACTTTTCCCCTGTACCGAGAACTCTGTAACATCCGCTCCCATTTTTCGTTGGCCTTTGTCAAAGTTCCGGCTCAGGATATTGGGCGCAGATCACTTATTTGGTGGACACCACTTTGTCGGATGCTTCAGATTATGACCAGATGGATTTCGCTGGACGCTTACGATTACATGCACCATATTGTCAACGATTACGCCACTGAGTGTATGACACACATTAAAGCGTTAGGCTCAGGCCTTATTACAATGTCATGCTAGTGGGCTTGTACGCCGTAAATATCTGCATGATACCAGAATGACCGGCAAACAAAGGTGCCCCGGCAAGCTCGTCAGTGGATATAAAGAAAATCAAGTGCGCTGATAACGATGCCACATCTGTGGTTGGTGGCAATATGCAGATTGTTGTTATTTGTCTTCATTGCATTCTAAGAAGTGTTTCTTATCAGACCTGATTTTTTTGCCATTATTTTTAATGAGGTCTTCAAGTGGAAAATAGGTTAGGCGTTCATGTGGCAGCGCGGCACGTCCCCATTTAGTGGCAAACTCCCGTTGGCGTGCCTGTAACAGTTGCTCCAGCCTTTTTATTTTGTTCTCATTCATCCGGTTTTCCTCGTATGCTGCATCACACCACTGTGCTAATGAAAAATGTAATCAGTGTGGTGGACGTGTTTTATCCGCATTGGAATTGTCGTCAACTAAAGGAGATGAGGCCCGTTTGTATCGCAATGGGTCTATGGCGCTCATGCCCGTTTGCTGTTCGATAATGGCTTCTCTGAGCATACGGTGTTGCAGTTCTCGTAAAAACTTTGCGTCTTCTGGTGATAAATCCATTGTTATTACTCGTAAAGCAATGCGCTGTAGTGCCTTACGCTACCGCGCTGATGGTTCTTATCCGTTTTATTGAATCGGAGAACAAACTGTGAGCTATCAGCCTGGTGGTCTGGTTTTGCCTGATTTAAGCCGCCGTGGGTATTTGTCCAAGAATGCTTCAAGCTCCAATCGTTTTGGCCTGGTGAATGGAGATGGGTTAAGCAAAGACTCTCGTTGCTGGTGTACTTTTTCGCGCTGGCGCTCAAGCATGGATAATGCGATTGCCTGTAGTTCTTCGTTAGTCATTGTCTGCACCTGGAAAGCAATTTACCGGAGTACCTCACACTACGGCAAAAATGTTTTATTGTTGCAACTTGCGTAATTATTCAGGTCAGTTTGGAACGCACTGTATAAACATAAATAACCTGATACTGTTGTGTGTTTTCAAAGAAAACACAGGTATTTTTCACATAAACCTTCCCCTTTTCATATCCGACCACTTAATCAAAAAACGGTTTTATACTTGTTGCCCCCACTGGGGTCATCTTGGGTGACTTTTAACGTCAGGTGACGCATTGTCACTTCAGACCTGCTACCTATACGCCGGAATATAATGGTCAGAGAGGCATATTTCGACGCCCCTAATCTGGGGCGTTTGATTCAGGATGTCTGGAACAATCCGGGCTTTGTGTCACCGGGCGCATCAAAGCTGTACCACCCGGGATGTGGCGCTGGATCGTCATTTACCGGACTGCGAAGACATACTTAAAGAGGTGATATGGGCGTTCAGTGATTTTGTCCGCGATAATCGTGGTGTGTATGATCCGGAAGCCCGTTACCCCGCCGGTAATCCCTGGTATCCCGTAACAGGCCAGTTCTGAAAGCACAGCTCAGTAGATTTCCCGCATTCGCACAATCTTCATAAATCTCACAGGACATTCTGACCATGTTGACTACAACAAGCCACGACAGCGTATTTCTGCGTGCCGATAATTCCCTGATCGACATGAACTATATCACCAGTTTCACCGGTATGACCGACAAATGGTTTTACAAGTTGATCAGTGAAGGCCATTTCCCTAAACCCATCAAACTGGGGCGCAGCAGCCGCTGGTACAAAAGTGAAGTGGAGCAGTGGAAGTGAAGTAGAGCAGTGGATGTAGCAACGAATCGAGGAATCCTGGGGGGCAGCAGCATGAAACGTGTTGTAATGCCGGTACGCTGGCAATGTGCAAAATGCCAGCGCTGGTATTGTGGAACCCGGCCCTGCCCTTGGTGCTGGCGATATTCCCGTTCATCTTCCTGCTGATACCTTCCGTTCAGCAGCGGGTTGTTATCCCTTCCTGACTGATTCGTCATTCCATTCTTATTGATTAGAACTGGCATTACACCGGTGCCGGCGTGCTTTCCTGCGTGTCTGCGCCGGTTCAGTAAATTAGAAAAGAAACATTTGTCAGCGCCAGTGATATA
>NZ_JABWMS020000134.1:0-3109 GCF_013369155.2 Escherichia sp. 94.0001
TGGTAAGACCGCTGCAAATCCTGCGTGCTGACGGGACGTGGGAAAATATTGGCGGGATGAAGTAACCCGACAGCTTCACAAAACCGGAGTCCGGCTCCGGTTTTTGTTGTCATGTCCGGGGAATATTTGTTAGATAAAAAAGAGGAGATAATTCAATAGGGAGTTAAATTAATGCCGATAAATCTGACATCTTATTTGTGGGTACAGGGACAGAAAGTTGTCCCGGCAGTTGTGTTTTCTAATTTTACTTTAGTGGACTAAGTAAAAAGGAGTGAGATAAATGCTGCCCACTACAAATATCTCTGTAAATTCTGGAGTAATATCTTTTGAAAGTCCTGTAGATTCACCATCTAACGAGGATGTTGAAGTTGCCCTCGAAAAGTGGTGCGCTGAGGGAGAATTTAGCGAAAATCGTCATGAGGTTGCATCAAAAATACTTGATGTTATAAGTACTAATGGAGAGACTTTATCAATCAGTGAGCCAATAACAACATTACCAGACTTGCTTCCAGGTTCTCTGAAAGAACTGGTTTTGAATGGATGTACAGAGCTTAAATCAATAAACTGCTTACCCCCCAACTTATCTTCATTAAGTATGGTTGGATGCTCATCATTAGAGGTTATAAATTGCAGCATACCTGAAAATGTCATTAATTTATCTTTATGCCATTGTAGTTCTTTGAAACATATAGAAGGTTCCTTTCCTGAGGCACTCAGAAATTCCGTATATTTAAATGGCTGTAATTCATTAAATGAATCGCAATGTCAATTCCTTGCATATGATGTCAGTCAAGGCCGTGCCTGCCTGAGCAAAGCTGAGCTTACTGCTGACTTAATTTGGTTGTCAGCTAACCGAACGGGTGAAGAGTCTGCTGAAGAATTGAATTACTCTGGATGTGACTTGTCAGGTCTAAGTCTTGTAGGGCTGAATTTATCATCAGTAAATTTTTCTGGAGCAGTGCTTGATGATACAGATCTCAGGATGAGTGATTTGTCTCAGGCTGTATTGGAAAACTGTTCTTTTAAAAACTCGATTTTGAATGAATGTAATTTTTGTTATGCTAATTTATCTAATTGTATTATTAGGGCTTTGTTTGAAAACTCTAATTTCAGCAATTCCAATCTTAAAAATGCATCATTTAAAGGATCTTCATATATACAATATCCTCCAATTTTGAACGAGGCTGATTTAACAGGAGCTATTATAATTCCTGGAATGGTTTTAAGTGGTGCTATCTTAGGTGATGTAAAGGAGCTCTTTAGTGAAAAAAGTAATACCATTAATCTAGGAGGGTGTTACATAGATCTATCTGACATACAGGAAAATATATTATCTGTGTTGGATAACTATACAAAATCAAATAAATCAATTTTATTGACTATGAATACATCTGATGATAAGTATAACCATGATAAAGTAAGGGCCGCTGAAGAACTTATCAAAAAAATATCTCTTGACGAATTAGCGGCGTTCCGGCCCTATGTTAAGATGTCTTTGGCTGATTCATTTAGTATTCATCCTTATTTGAACAACGCAAATATACAGCAATGGCTCGAGCCTATATGTGATGACTTTTTTGATACTATAATGTCTTGGTTTAATAATTCAATAATGATGTATATGGAGAATGGTAGTTTATTGCAGGCAGGGATGTATTTTGAGCGACATCCAGGTGCGATGGTATCTTATAATAGTTCCTTTATACAAATTGTAATGAATGGTTCACGGCGTGATGGAATGCAGGAACGATTTAGGGAACTCTATGAAGTATATTTAAAAAATGAAAAAGTTTATCCTGTCACACAGCAGAGTGATTTTGGATTGTGCGATGGCTCTGGGAAGCCTGACTGGGATGATGATTCCGATTTGGCTTATAACTGGGTTTTGTTATCATCACAGGATGATGGTATGGCAATGATGTGTTCTTTGAGTCATATGGTTGATATGTTATCTCCTAATACATCAACTAACTGGATGTCCTTTTTTTTATATAAGGATGGAGAAGTTCAAAATACATTTGGGTATTCATTGAGCAATCTTTTTTCTGAATCATTTCCAATTTTCAGTATTCCTTATCATAAAGCTTTTTCCCAGAATTTCGTTTCTGGTATTCTGGATATACTCATTTCTGATAATGAACTCAAAGAGAGATTTATTGAGGCACTTAATTCCAATAAATCAGATTATAAAATGATTGCTGATGATCAGCAAAGGAAACTTGCCTGTGTCTGGAATCCCTTTCTTGATGGTTGGGAACTGAACGCTCAGCATGTAGATATGATTATGGGGAGCCATGTATTGAAAGATATGCCACTAAGAAAACAGGCTGAAATATTATTTTGTTTAGGGGGGGTTTTCTGTAAATACTCATCGAGTGATATGTTTGGTACAGAGTATGATTCTCCTGAGATTCTACGGAGATATGCAAATGGATTGATTGAACAAGCTTATAAAACAGATCCTCAGGTATTTGGCTCAGTTTATTATTACAATGATATTTTAGACAGGCTACAAGGAAGAAATAATGTTTTTACTTGTACCGCTGTGCTGACTGATATGCTAACGGAGCATGCAAAAGAATCTTTTCCTGAAATATTTTCATTGTATTATCCTGTTGCGTGGCGTTGATTTAGAGACCATGGATGAATATTATTGTAACACTGTCTTTTTAGGTTTGCACATGTTCAGTGGGAACATTTATTGCTCCGTTGTTATTATGTCTTGGTTTAGTGGCATGAGCCGAATGTTCTTAAAATTTACAGTGTCGAAGATGAAAGAGTACGATAGAACTCGTTGTGATTCGATTTGTCTGATATGGTGGTAATATATGAATAGGATACTGCATATATCGTAGTGCTTGAGGATGTTGATTAGGGCATATGATTTTTATATTTTTTTTGAGCAACGTTTTAAGGGAAAATTTACATATGACAACTTTGTCTGAAGAGTATCTTTGTTGTCAGTATTTTTTTTAAATGTGATAATTGATTTTGTTTTGCTGTGAATGGTCACTGTAGATGAAATATGATTTTAATTACAACGAAAATTATGTTCGTTATTTCTGGGCAAATCGTGGAGAATCATATTTTATGAATTGATATTCAGATT
>NZ_JABWMS020000135.1:0-3084 GCF_013369155.2 Escherichia sp. 94.0001
GAAACATCTTCGGGTTGTGAGGTTAAGCGACTAAGCGTACACGGTGGATGCCCTGGCAGTCAGAGGCGATGAAGGACGTGCTAATCTGCGATAAGCGTCGGTAAGGTGATATGAACCGTTATAACCGGCGATTTCCGAATGGGGAAACCCAGTGTGATTCGTCACACTATCATTAACTGAATCCATAGGTTAATGAGGCGAACCGGGGGAACTGAAACATCTAAGTACCCCGAGGAAAAGAAATCAACCGAGATTCCCCCAGTAGCGGCGAGCGAACGGGGAGCAGCCCAGAGCCTGAATCAGTGTGTGTGTTAGTGGAAGCGTCTGGAAAGGCGCGCGATACAGGGTGACAGCCCCGTACACAAAAATGCACATACTGTGAGCTCGATGAGTAGGGCGGGACACGTGGTATCCTGTCTGAATATGGGGGGACCATCCTCCAAGGCTAAATACTCCTGACTGACCGATAGTGAACCAGTACCGTGAGGGAAAGGCGAAAAGAACCCCGGCGAGGGGAGTGAAAAAGAACCTGAAACCGTGTACGTACAAGCAGTGGGAGCCTCTTTATGGGGTGACTGCGTACCTTTTGTATAATGGGTCAGCGACTTATATTCTGTAGCAAGGTTAACCGAATAGGGGAGCCGAAGGGAAACCGAGTCTTAACTGGGCGTTAAGTTGCAGGGTATAGACCCGAAACCCGGTGATCTAGCCATGGGCAGGTTGAAGGTTGGGTAACACTAACTGGAGGACCGAACCGACTAATGTTGAAAAATTAGCGGATGACTTGTGGCTGGGGGTGAAAGGCCAATCAAACCGGGAGATAGCTGGTTCTCCCCGAAAGCTATTTAGGTAGCGCCTCGTGAATTCATCTCCGGGGGTAGAGCACTGTTTCGGCAAGGGGGTCATCCCGACTTACCAACCCGATGCAAACTGCGAATACCGGAGAATGTTATCACGGGAGACACACGGCGGGTGCTAACGTCCGTCGTGAAGAGGGAAACAACCCAGACCGCCAGCTAAGGTCCCAAAGTCATGGTTAAGTGGGAAACGATGTGGGAAGGCCCAGACAGCCAGGATGTTGGCTTAGAAGCAGCCATCATTTAAAGAAAGCGTAATAGCTCACTGGTCGAGTCGGCCTGCGCGGAAGATGTAACGGGGCTAAACCATGCACCGAAGCTGCGGCAGCGACGCTTATGCGTTGTTGGGTAGGGGAGCGTTCTGTAAGCCTGCGAAGGTGTACTGTGAGGTATGCTGGAGGTATCAGAAGTGCGAATGCTGACATAAGTAACGATAAAGCGGGTGAAAAGCCCGCTCGCCGGAAGACCAAGGGTTCCTGTCCAACGTTAATCGGGGCAGGGTGAGTCGACCCCTAAGGCGAGGCCGAAAGGCGTAGTCGATGGGAAACAGGTTAATATTCCTGTACTTGGTGTTACTGCGAAGGGGGGACGGAGAAGGCTATGTTGGCCGGGCGACGGTTGTCCCGGTTTAAGCGTGTAGGCTGGTTTTCCAGGCAAATCCGGAAAATCAAGGCTGAGGCGTGATGACGAGGCACTACGGTGCTGAAGCAACAAATGCCCTGCTTCCAGGAAAAGCCTCTAAGCATCAGGTAACATCAAATCGTACCCCAAACCGACACAGGTGGTCAGGTAGAGAATACCAAGGCGCTTGAGAGAACTCGGGTGAAGGAACTAGGCAAAATGGTGCCGTAACTTCGGGAGAAGGCACGCTGATATGTAGGTGAAGCGACTTGCTCGTGGAGCTGAAATCAGTCGAAGATACCAGCTGGCTGCAACTGTTTATTAAAAACACAGCACTGTGCAAACACGAAAGTGGACGTATACGGTGTGACGCCTGCCCGGTGCCGGAAGGTTAATTGATGGGGTTAGCGCAAGCGAAGCTCTTGATCGAAGCCCCGGTAAACGGCGGCCGTAACTATAACGGTCCTAAGGTAGCGAAATTCCTTGTCGGGTAAGTTCCGACCTGCACGAATGGCGTAATGATGGCCAGGCTGTCTCCACCCGAGACTCAGTGAAATTGAACTCGCTGTGAAGATGCAGTGTACCCGCGGCAAGACGGAAAGACCCCGTGAACCTTTACTATAGCTTGACACTGAACATTGAGCCTTGATGTGTAGGATAGGTGGGAGGCTTTGAAGTGTGGACGCCAGTCTGCATGGAGCCGACCTTGAAATACCACCCTTTAATGTTTGATGTTCTAACGTAGGCCCCTTATCGGGGTTGCGGACAGTGTCTGGTGGGTAGTTTGACTGGGGCGGTCTCCTCCTAAAGAGTAACGGAGGAGCACGAAGGTTGGCTAATCCTGGTCGGACATCAGGAGGTTAGTGCAATGGCATAAGCCAGCTTGACTGCGAGCGTGACGGCGCGAGCAGGTGCGAAAGCAGGTCATAGTGATCCGGTGGTTCTGAATGGAAGGGCCATCGCTCAACGGATAAAAGGTACTCCGGGGATAACAGGCTGATACCGCCCAAGAGTTCATATCGACGGCGGTGTTTGGCACCTCGATGTCGGCTCATCACATCCTGGGGCTGAAGTAGGTCCCAAGGGTATGGCTGTTCGCCATTTAAAGTGGTACGCGAGCTGGGTTTAGAACGTCGTGAGACAGTTCGGTCCCTATCTGCCGTGGGCGCTGGAGAACTGAGGGGGGCTGCTCCTAGTACGAGAGGACCGGAGTGGACGCATCACTGGTGTTCGGGTTGTCATGCCAATGGCACTGCCCGGTAGCTAAATGCGGAAGAGATAAGTGCTGAAAGCATCTAAGCACGAAACTTGCCCCGAGATGAGTTCTCCCTGACCCTTTAAGGGTCCTGAAGGAACGTTGAAGACGACGACGTTGATAGGCCGGGTGTGTAAGCGCAGCGATGCGTTGAGCTAACCGGTACTAATGAACCGTGAGGCTTAACCTTACAACGCCGAAGATGTTTTGGCGGATTGAGAGAAGATTTTCAGCCTGATACAGATTAAATCAGAACGCAGAAGCGGTCTGATGAAACAGAATTTGCCTGGCGGCCTTAGCGCGGTGGTCCCACCTGACCCCATGCCGAACTCAGAAGTGAAACGCCGTAGC
>NZ_JABWMS020000136.1:0-2965 GCF_013369155.2 Escherichia sp. 94.0001
ACGCGATAATGGAAACGTTATTACCAAACGTTAATACGTCTGAAGGTTGTTTTGATATTGGTGTTCTGCTCAGTAACCGGGAGTTTACTGAAGATGCCATTAAGATGAGAAAATATGAACCTTATCTTCTCAATGATAATTCCATACTTTCCAGAATTGCCCTTCTTGAACTTGGTATTATCGGAGAACAGCAGTGACTTCAGCGTTTGCACTGGTGATGACCGTTTTTCTTATAACGGGTGAGCCACAAAATGTGATTACCGGAATTTATGACAGTAAGTCATCCTGCATTCAGGTAAGGGACGAACAAAAAATCCCCGGTGAATGCCTCCCGTTAAAAAAAGTATCGCTGTACCTGAATAACGAAACACCGGATGGATAACCCGCCAGCCATATTAACGCCATACCAACGGATTAAAAATGCCAGCAATGGCAGGGATTCGTTCACCCTGAAATCTGTAATGAGGTTAAAACACAATGAGTAAAATCTTTATTTGCGCTGCTATTCCTGACGAACAGGCCATAAAAGAAGATAGCGCTGTTGCGGTGGCCACTGCCATTGAAGCCGGTGATGAGCGTCGCGCACGCGCAAAATTTCACTGGCAATTTCTGGAGCAATTCCCGGCAGCTCAGGACTGCGCTTATAAATTTATTGTCTGCGAGGATAAACCCGGAATACCCCGCCCTGCCCTCGATTCCTGGGATACCGAATATATGCAGGAAAACCGCTGGGATGAGGAGTCTGCGTCCTTTGTCCCGGTCGAACCCGAATCCGATCCGATGAACGTCACTTTTGACAATCTGGCCCCTGAAGTACAGAACGCCGTCATGGTTAAGTTCGACGCATGTGAAAACATCACTGTTGATATGGTGATTAGCGCTCAGGAATTGTTGCAGGAAGACATGGCAACATTCGACGGTCATATCGTTGAAGCGTTGATGAAAATGCCAGAAGTTAACGCCATGTATCCGGAGCTTAAGCTGCATGCCATCGGGTGGGTTAAGCATAAATGTAAACCTGCTGCTAAATGGCCCGAAATTCAGGCAGAGATGCGCATCTGGAAAAAACGTCGCGAAAGTGAACGCAAGGAAACCGGGAAATACACATCTGTCGTTGATATCGCCCGTTCCAGAGTAAACCAACAGAACACTGAAAACGCTGCTGAAAAAACCGGGGCTGTCACTGTTGCCGTTCGCCGCGAATACAAACAGACATGGAAAACACTCGACAATGAACTGGCCTGCGCCCTCTGGCCCGGTGATGTGGATGCAGGAAACATTGACGGTACCATCCATCGCTGGGCGACAAATGAGGTTATCGACAAGGATCGCGAAGACTGGAAGCGTATCTCAGCATCAATGCGCAAACAGCCCGAAGCACTTGCCTATGACCGTCAGACTATTTTTGGCCTTGTTCGCGAACGTCCGATCGATATTCACAAAGATCCCGTTGCACTGAACAAATATATCAGTGAATACCTGACGACAAAGGGCGTGTTTGAACATGAAGAAACAGACCAGAGCTCTGCTGATGCTCTCCAGCCGCCAGCAGCACAAACTGCTCCAGTGGAGACGGCAGAATCCGATACTCAAAAAAATGAAATCCTGGTGGAAGCTGAACCATCTGTAGAGCGTGAAGGACCATTTTATTTCGTCTTTACCGATAAGGGCGGGGAAAAATACGGCAGGGCAAACAAACTTTCTGGTCTGGACAGGGCGCTGGCTGCCGGCGGAACCGAAATCTCAAAAGAAGAATATTTTGCCCTAAAAAATGGCACATACACGGGCTTACCGCAAAATGTGGATAGCACTGAAGATTCCGAACAACCAGAGCCGGTAAAAGTTACCGCTGACGAAGTAAACAAAATTATGCAGGCAGCCAATATCAGCCAGCCTGACGCCGATAAATTACTTGCTGCATCACGTGGTGAATTTGTTGAAGGGATTAGCGACCCGAATGATTCGAAATGGGTGAAAGGGATCCAGAATCGCGACGCTGAGAACCAGAATCAGCCCGGCGTGAAACAAAATGAGCCAGAAGCGGAACAAAACAGCCCGGATACGCAACAAAACGGGCCAGAAGAGCAACAACCAGAACCAGCAGTGCAACAGGAACTGGAAAAAGTTTGCAGCGCATGCGGTCAGACCGGTGGCGGCAACTGTCCTGACTATGGTGCGGTGATGGGGAACGCAACCTACCAGGAAACATTCGATGAAGAGAATCAGACTGAAGCTCAGGAAAATGATCCGGAGGAAATGGAAGGCACTGAACATCTGCACAAGGAGAACACTGGCAGCGATCAGTATCACGCCAGCGATAATAAAACTGGCGAGACAGCAAATCCCTTAATTAAAGTGAACGGTCATCACGAAATCACATCCACCAGCAGGTTGTGGCACCATCTGATGATTGACCTTGAAACAATGGGAAAAAATCCTGATGCGCCAATAAACGCTATAGCCGGTAAGTTTTTTGATCCGGCAACCGGAGAGATGGGGCCAGAATTCAGCAAAACTATCGATCTGGAAACCGCAGGCGGGGTCATCGATCGGGACACCATTAAGTGGTGGCTGAAACAGTCACGCGAAGCACAATCCGCCATTCTGACCGATGAAATCCCGTTGGATGATGCACTGCTGCAACTACGGGAATTTATCGACGAAAACTCCGGTGAATTTTTTGTTCAGGTCTGGGGTAACGGTGCAACTTTCGACAACGTGATTTTACGCCGTTCATATGAACGGCAGGGGATCCCCTGCCCGTGGCGCTGCTACAACGATCGTGATGTACGAACAATGGTCGCCCTGGGACTGGTGATGGATTTCGATGCCAGAAGTGCCATCGCATTCGAAGGTGAACGCCATAACGCCCTGCACGATGCGCGTTACCAGGCGAAATACGTTTCAGCCATCTGGCAAAAACTGATCCCGAGTCAGGCTGATTTTTAATGTTCAACCGTCGCCA
>NZ_JABWMS020000137.1:0-2897 GCF_013369155.2 Escherichia sp. 94.0001
ACGTTATGAATCTTGCCCTAAGAAAGATTATATATGATCCAATTAGTTATATTCATCCTCAACGAGTAAGTTTGAATAATGCACGTATTAGCAATCCGGTACTTAGATCTATTACCAATGAAATGATACTCCTACAGTACAATCTTTCAGTTGAGCATTTCAGTCTGAATAGTTCACTTATTTACTACATAAACAATTGGAAATTATTTCCATTGATCTGTTTACTCAGTGGTTGTCACTTTTATCGAGAAAGGTTTGCAGAACGGGGATTTTTTTACAAGGTTCCTGATGTGCTAAGGAATTATTTATCAGCGATACCGGTGGAAATAAATGAAAAGGCACGATATAAACCTGGCATCGTTAACTATCAGAATATCATCACATGTGGTTTTTCAACGTTGTTGCCCTATGTAAGGCAACAACCGTTGGCAATGCAGCAACGATTTAATTTATTATTTCCTGATTTTGTTGACCACATACAATTGCCGTTACCACTTGCGTCTACTCTTTTGGAGAGAATTACATTTTATGCGAAAAAAAATAGAGATGAGCTTGATAAACTCTCCTGCAAATGGTGTTGTGATTAAAAGAATAATTTCTGATGGATTGAAAGAAATAGTCTCTCTAAAAGAACAGATCCTTCTTGAAACCACCGCAAAAATTCAGAGTATTGAGGAAAAGAGAGAAGAAAAAGTTATTCAAGGTTATTATGATGGCTATGCGAAAGGCATTATTGATGTGATGGATAATTTTATACCCTTGATAAGTTTGCTGAGCTCAGAATTAGAAAAAAACAGAATAAACATGATAAACGATCTGAAGAGCATATTGTTAAAATCTTCAGAGGAAGTTGAAGTATTTATCAAAATTTTTGAAAGTTGGGTAACAAAATTACCGTCAATATCAGGCCCTTTGAATCTCTATATACCTAACAGTTTCAAAGATAAGTCTATTGAAGTAGAGTCATATTTTGTCGACAAGTCAATATGGAATGTCCATATTTCATATCATGATGACAAACGTTTTATTTTTTTTACAGATCAATTTATTGCTGAATTTAGTCCGCAGGAATTTGTGGATAATTGTGAGCAATATTTAATTAGCAATCACTGTTTTTCCCCTGATAAGGTCAATGAAATCTGTGAACATGCCAGACATTATTTAGTTGAAAGAATGTGTGAAATAGATTCTTTGGCTATGAATAATTCTGATTTGACGAACCCAGAGGACTTATAGATCACTGTCTCCGGTTTAATGACTTGAATATAATCTAATTCTAATATTTTAAACGCCTAATGATTTTTCAACACTGGTCTTATTTTGCTTACACAAAAATTTTATTTTTAATTATATTTCATTATTATTTCATCAATGTATTCTTTGGATTTTGCTTATAATAATAATGGAAGGGATGATTAAAAATGAATGCGTTATAGCATTTACACTCAGGATGAATATATGGGAAAGATTAAAATTGTAGTTTCAGATCAGCAGCCGTTTATGATTGATGGGATAATTGGATTTCTCGGACATTATCCCGATTTATATGAGGTTGTTGGGGGCTATAAAGATCTGAAGAAAGCTATAGCGGAGTGTAACAAATCTGCAGCCCAAATATTTATTTTAGGAGAATTTGCAGGTGGAATGATGGGGTCCGAACTCATAAAATGGGTTAAATCGCATAAAATAGATGCTCATATTATTACATTTGTAGCAAAAATGCCGTATATTGATTCAATAAAATTGCTTGAAGCCGGTGCGAAAGGATGCGTATGGAAAACCAGTCACCCGGCGAAACTAAATCGCGCTATTGATTCGATTAGTAATGGTTACACTTATTTTGATAGTGTACATATGGATTGTGAAAAAATATCTTCAAGATATTCCTCTGATAATCAACTTACAAATCGTGAGTCTGAAATACTACAACTCATAGCTGATGGAAAAACAAACAAAGAAATCGCTAATTTCTTGCAGTTAAGCAGGAAAACAGTCGAAACTCATAGACTCAATATCATGAAGAAATTAGATGTTCACAGTGGTATCGAGTTGATCAAAACAGCTTTACGTATGGGTGTTTGCACTATATAAAAAAAGAGGCTTTAGGCTCATTTTGCTAAAGCCTTACGCTTGTCTATTTCATTAAGTCTGGTATATACAACATATATTTTTTTTGCATATTGCAGCCTCTTTTTTTGGTTTTCCATTGCAAAACCCGCGTTATAAGTCCCCAGACATTGCCACGTTACCCCACAACGTGAAAAATGATTATATAAAATCTCGGTCCCTATTTTAATGTTCAGACAGGGGTTATCTAACAAATCTCGTTCATCTTTTATTATTCCACGTTTTTTTAACATGGGAATGTGCATCTGGTTTATCTGCATTAAACCATAATCAAAACTATTTATATTGTTTTTCTTATCCCTGTTCTTGCCGATGCTATCATTTTTTAAATTACTTTCAACAAGAGCGATAGCTTTGATCAAATTTGGTTCGATTCTGAAAATTGATCCTGCTTCATTAAAGCAAGCGCTACTGGCGAAAGACATTTTTGTAATTAATACAGAAAACATGAAGATGGATAAGATTTTAACTTTGGGTAAGCGCATATATTTTTATGTGTAGGATTGAAGGAAAGGAACGAGATACTAATATAATCAGTATCTCGTTAAACATTTAAGTGGTCAATTGTCTACCATTCCAGTTCATAGTAAGGAGAGATAGGATTATCTTTCGAATACATATCATTTTGAAAAGATGCCATCCATGTTGAAACTATAAATGCTTGTATTTGATCTGTATCAGTAGCACTGGTGGTGATGTGTTTATCTAATGAAACTACTTCATCACCCGTTGCAGTTGCTATATTTAAACTTTGAGAAAAATTATTCATA
>NZ_JABWMS020000138.1:0-2807 GCF_013369155.2 Escherichia sp. 94.0001
AACCGCCGACCCCCTCCTTGTAAGGGAGGTGCTCTCCCAGCTGAGCTAATCACCCCCGCTGTGTGGAGTCGCATTATAGGGAGAGTTCAAAATGAGTCAACGCATTTTCTAAAGAAATTGTTCGTTCGTCGTAAATTTAAGCAAGATGATCGCAAAACAGACCGTGTTGCGCAATTTGTCAACGAAAACAATAATGCGTAAGGTTGCAACCCGAACTACATTGAGGAATCAGGCGGGAGTGATAGAATATCGCCCACTCAATTTTTCCAGGATTTGCCGGTTGTCGGCATCTTTCTAAACGTAAGGCCATTTCATGAAAATCAAAACTCGCTTCGCGCCAAGCCCAACAGGCTATCTACACGTTGGCGGCGCGCGTACTGCTCTTTACTCCTGGCTTTTTGCACGTAACCACGGCGGTGAGTTCGTGCTGCGTATTGAAGACACCGATCTTGAGCGTTCCACGCCGGAAGCTATCGAAGCCATTATGGATGGCATGAACTGGCTGAGTCTGGAGTGGGATGAAGGTCCGTACTACCAGACCAAACGTTTTGATCGCTACAACGCGGTGATCGATCAGATGCTGGAAGAGGGCACTGCCTATAAATGCTACTGCTCCAAAGAGCGTCTGGAAGCGCTGCGTGAAGAGCAAATGGCAAAAGGTGAGAAACCACGTTATGACGGTCGCTGCCGCCACAGTCATGAGCATCACGCTGATGATGAGCCGTGTGTCGTACGTTTTGCTAACCCGCAGGAAGGTTCTGTTGTTTTTGACGATCAGATCCGTGGTCCGATCGAGTTCAGCAACCAGGAGCTGGATGATCTGATTATCCGCCGTACCGATGGTTCCCCAACCTATAACTTCTGTGTGGTTGTCGATGACTGGGATATGGAAATCACCCACGTTATCCGTGGCGAAGACCATATCAACAACACACCGCGCCAGATTAACATTCTTAAGGCTCTGAAAGCGCCGGTACCGGTTTACGCGCACGTTTCTATGATCAACGGCGATGACGGTAAAAAACTGTCCAAACGTCACGGGGCGGTCAGCGTAATGCAGTATCGTGATGATGGTTATCTGCCTGAAGCACTGCTGAACTATCTGGTGCGTCTGGGCTGGTCCCACGGCGATCAGGAAATCTTCACTCGTGAAGAGATGATCAAATACTTCACTCTGAATGCCGTCAGCAAATCTGCCAGTGCGTTCAACACCGACAAGCTGCTGTGGCTGAACCATCACTACATTAACGCGCTGCCGCCGGAGTATGTTGCTACTCACTTACAATGGCACATTGAGCAGGAAAATATCGATACCCGTAACGGCCCGCAGCTGGCTGATCTGGTGAAACTGCTGGGCGAACGCTGCAAGACGCTGAAAGAGATGGCACAGAGCTGCCGTTATTTCTACGAAGATTTTGCTGAGTTCGATGCTGACGCCGCGAAAAAACATCTGCGTCCGGTTGCGCGACAGCCGCTGGAAGTGGTTCGTGACAAACTGGCCGCGATTACTGACTGGACCGCTGAAAACGTTCATCACGCTATTCAGGCGACGGCGGATGAGCTGGAAGTGGGTATGGGTAAAGTTGGTATGCCGCTGCGTGTCGCCGTAACCGGTGCGGGGCAGTCTCCGGCGCTGGATGTTACCGTTCACGCAATCGGTAAGACCCGCAGTATCGAGCGTATCAACAAAGCGCTGGCATTTATTGCTGAACGCGAAAATCAGCAGTAATTAGCGCATAAAAGATAAACGGCAGGAGAGATCCCCCTGCCGTTTTTTATTTATTCTGATTCATCTATGTCGAGACGAGCAAGGAAATGACGAATTCCTTCGCGTGACAAAAATTGCGCAACTTTTTCTTGCTCACTGTGAGTCATGTTGTCTATTGCGCTGATGATTTGCCGATAAGCAGGGGTGCGAATACCCGGTGCGTATTCGGCAAGGGGTTCTTCGGCTTCCAGAAGCATCGGTGTGTTATGGAAGGCTGGCGTGTTCTGAATAAACTCGCAAACTTGCGTATCGATCAGAATAAGTCTGGCGCGACCGCCTTTCACCCCGGGAAATTTTTCCGTTTTCCAGCCTTTCTCTCTGATCCAACGGTTAACAGTTTGTTTAGCCACACCGAGGCATTCCGCCAGTTCTTCGGTGGTCATTTTATTGCGTAATCTTTTCATATTATTTGCTATCGCGAATCCCTAAGCGTTGTAATAACCCGATAATCCCTTCCCGCAGAAGCAAGGATGTAAACTGTTTTTGTTCAACTGGCGTCATCTCTTTCGCCAGTGTCACCAGTAACACTTCAAGCGGCGTATCACCAGACAGGGCAGGTGCTTCTCCCTGACCTTCCGGACGTTCAGCATTGCGAATATATTCACGAACCTGTTCATTGACGTGAACCAGTCTGGCTTTGCCACCCTGGACGCCTGGTTTTGGTGACGTCGTCCAGCCTTCCTTGCGTACCCATTTATTAATGGTCTGGCGGCTAAAGCCGGTCAGTCTGGCAAGTTCATCTGGCGTCATCCTCTCCTTGAACATAACAATTCCCTGAATGTATGTAGGTCTATTAGCGGTTCATTTTATAACACCACTTTACAGGAAACCGTGACATGAATAACTACTGAATGCGAGCGGTTTTCCAAAATTGTTCATTTGCCTGATTTTTCAGCGATTGAAACTACACGCTGCAATTTGCCGTTGACACATTCGGGCGGAATTCATATGATGCCGCCCGTCAACTCGACAAGCTTTACGTGATGGGGCTATAGCTCAGCTGGGAGAGCGCTTGCATGGCATGCAAGAGGTCAGCGGT
>NZ_JABWMS020000139.1:0-2633 GCF_013369155.2 Escherichia sp. 94.0001
CATCAGTATCTTTGATACTGACAATGTTTATTATGTCTCCGATAATATTACAGATAAATGATAATATTTCTCAGGAACCAATCAATTACACCGACTCTGATTTTTTTCAAAAAGTTGATGAAAAAATATTATCACCATACCGCGGTTTTTTAGAAAAAAATACAGAGAAAGAAAATGTTGAGTTTTTTGAACGTGCAGCTCAAAAAAAATTGGGTAATGAAACTATCTTAAAAAAAGACTCTCTATTTATACTGTTACCAGCTTTCACGATGGGGCAGCTTGAAGCTGCATTCAAGATAGGTTTTTTGCTCTATTTACCTTTTATTGCGATAGATTTGATCATTTCCAATATCTTATTGGCCTTGGGTATGATGATGGTATCGCCAGTAACAATTTCGATTCCTTTTAAGATCTTGTTATTCATTCTTGTTGGAGGCTGGCAAAAATTATTCGAATTTCTGTTGGTGGTGAATTGATGGAAACTGGATATTTTGTTCAATTATGTGTGCAAACGCTTTGGATAATATTTATCCTCTCACTGCCTACAGTCATAGCGGCCTCTGTTGTCGGCATTATTATTAGCCTGGTTCAGGCTATAACGCAGTTACAGGATCAAACATTGCCTTTTTTGCTAAAAATAATAGCAGTGTTTGCTACGCTTGCCCTGACTTATCACTGGATGGGAACAACAATCATCAACTTCTCGTCGATAATATTTGAAATGATTCCGAAGGTGAATGGCTAATGAATGAAATAATGACGGTCATAGTATCATCATTTTTTTGTATACTCAGGCCGCTGGGGATGTTTATTATTCTACCAATATTTTCAACAGGTGTTTTGCTCAGTAACTTTATACGCAACTCAATTATGATTGCGTTTACACTTCCAATTATAGTAGAGAACTATACATTTTCGGAAAAATTACCATCCGGAATTTTTCAGTTGACAGGCATAGTGCTAAAAGAAATAAGTATAGGCTTTTTCATTGGGTTATCATTTACTATTCTTTTTTGGGCAATAGATGCGGCTGGGCAGATTATTGATACTTTAAGAGGTTCAACAATATCTTCAATTTTTAACCCGTCTATAAGTGATTCATCTTCTATCACTGGTGTTATTTTATACCAATTTATCACTGTGATCTTTGTTATTCATGGTGGGATACAAAGCGTTCTGGATAAGTTGTATTTATCCTACGAGATATTACCATTACAAGCCGATATTGCATTCAATCGTGCTTTAGTAGATTTTTTATTTTCGCTATGGGATTCATTTATTAAACTGATGTTATCATTTTCAATTCCCATGATTATCGGTATCTTCTTATGTGATATGGGGTTTGGGTTTCTCAATAAAACAGCGCCTCAGCTAAACGTATTCACATTATCACTGCCGGTAAAAAGTTTGATAGCAATCTTTATATTGTTATTAGTTATTCATGTTTTCCCTGATTTTATTACGGCAAATATTCATTCTGACATAATTGACAGATCGTTACCGAGCATGATTAATGAGTGAAAAAACAGAAAAGCCCACACCCAAAAAACTAAGGGATCTAAAAAAGAAGGGCGATGTAACAAAAAGTGAAGAGGTAATGGCTGCAGTGCAGTCATTAATCTTATTTTCATTTTTTTCTTTATATGGTGCGAGTTTTTTCGTTGAGGTTGTTGAGTTAGTTAATACGACTATAGACTCGCTAAATAGACCGTTTTTGTATGCCATTCGTGAAATATTAGGTGCGGTATTAAACATATTTTTATTGTATATTTTGCCAATTTCTTTGATTGTCTTTGTTGGAACTGTTACAACTGGTGTATCACAAACAGGATTCATCTTTGCGGTTGAAAAAATAAAACCATCGGCTCAGAAGATTAGTGTAAAAAATAACCTGAAAAATATTTTTTCTGTAAAGAGTATTTTTGAGCTGCTTAAGTCAGTATTTAAGTTAGTGATAATTACTCTCATTTTTTACTTTATGGGGCATTCATATGCAAATGAGTTTGCAAATTTCACAAGACTGAACGCATATCAAACTCTTGTCGTTGTTGCCTTTTTTGTTTTTCTTTTATGGAAAGGCGTGTTATTCGGATATCTACTCTTTTCAGTATTTGATTTCTGGTTCCAGAAGCATGAGGGACTGAAGAAAATGAAAATGAGTAAAGATGAGGTGAAACGAGAAGCCAAGGATACTGATGGTAACCCTGAAATTAAAGGGGAGCGCCGTCGCCTTCATTCTGAGATACAAAGTGGAAGTCTGGCTAATAACATCAAAAAATCAACCGTGATCGTCAAAAACCCGACTCACATTGCGATTTGCCTATACTATAAACTCGGGGAGACTCCATTGCCTTTAGTTATTGAAACAGGAAAAGATGCCAAAGCTCTACAGATCATTAAACTGGCTGAACTCTATGATATTCCAGTGATTGAAGATATTCCTTTGGCAAGAAGTCTTTATAAGAACATACATAAAGGACAATACATAACAGAAGACTTTTTTGAACCTGTAGCACAATTGATTCGTATAGCAATAGATCTTGATTATTAATCGATAATTTGTTCATTGTTTTTTAATTTAGTGTATGTTTTATATAGTTTCATTGCATATTGTCTTCTGAGTTCTACTGCAT
>NZ_JABWMS020000013.1:0-91037 GCF_013369155.2 Escherichia sp. 94.0001
CTGGCAGCCTGAGTTCACAGATAAAACACTCTCCAGGAAAACCGGGGCGGTTCAACCAGCTTATCGAGCTGGCTTTTAAAGAGTACGGTGAAAATAATCCGCGACTTTATCGCGCTTCAACGGAAGAACTGGTGGATTCAGCACTGCAGGACTCGGGACTGTATGAAAAACATGATGCAGCCTGGTGGGCCAGATCAACCTGGTTCGAAGTCCGGGATATGCTCCACAATGCCGGGTATATCATGGCGGCTCAGCGGGCTCATTATCAGGCAATGCCCCAGCTTCCCGAAGTGTCCTCGATGCTGGGCCATACCAGTCTCAGGGATGTTTTCGGTACTGTTCAGCGTGATGGTTCAAACGAGCTTCTGCTGGACTACATCCGCCGCGCCCTGGAGCAGGGACATAACGACTACCCCATGATATCCGGGTATACCCGGTTTATGATCAACCCGGAAACCCGGGTCATCGCTGTCGATCTGAATAATGTTGCCGGTGACAAAACGCCTGCAGGCAGGCTTAAAACCGGCATCATGTACCTGCTTGCAGGTCAGATCGCCGGTGGTGACTTCACCCTGCCACAATACAGGGATGAAGTGTTAAAGCAGCTTCCACGGGAATACCATGAAATCGCTCTTAAACGTATTAACCAACTTGATCAGGAGGTTAAGACAAAAGTTTATGATGAACTGCATAACGCCCGGGGAATTGACTTCATCTGGGAAAATCTGGATACCCAGGAGCGCGAACAACGCAAGTTTGCTATCCGCACGGTTCTGAGTACGCAGTATCTGAGGGACTACCCGGAAAGCGTTCTTAAGTCAGCAAATACTCTCTGGTTAATACGCTACAAACCCGAAGATATCCCCGTACTGAGGGATAACTTCAACGTGCCTGAATTTATGCTGAAACGCTTCCTGAAAATGCCGGAAGGCCCGGCACCAGATGGTAGTGGTGTTCCTGTTCTGGGAGTATTCAGGGTAAAAAGTGGCACGCTTGCGAGAATACTCAAATTTACCGTCGGTCCACTGGAGCTATGGGCGCTGAACTCATCGCCAAAAGACAGTGCCCTGCGTAAAACGCTGACAAATAAGTTAGGTTCAGTTCGGGCACGTAAGATTCTGGCCGAAAACTTCCCCAGAGGTTCTGCAACGTCATTAATTGAGCACCGGGCGGGCCAACATAACAGTGACAATGTTATTGAAGATCTGGCCTCGGAGCTCATCCGAAAACAGGGATACAATCTCTGATGTGTACAATTCATATCACCCCACGCTGCCGGAGACCTGCCAGAGGGCAGGTATTTCTTAAAAAACTTGAGGTAAAAGGTGACAGTTTCTCATTCACTCTGCCGTCACGTCTCTTCAGGTTACATCCGGCCCCCAATCCCAGAGTGATATACGCCTCGGATGCCAGAACACAGGGAAAGGTTACAGGCATGCGGCTGTTGTTGCCGTCCAGCACAGATGAGCTGATAACAACGGCAATATGGCAGGTTTCTGTCCCGGATGAAGCACCATTCGACGTTCAGCATGTCATCCAGTGGATACTCCCTTCACCGCTGGCTTCGCTGATGTCCGATGATACCTGGTTATGGCCATCCGTTCCCGGAACGCCGGCACTGAGTGCCGGTGACTGGCCTGTCATGGATACTGACCCGTCCACCTTACGGCGCGTCAGACGTCGTTCTTTCAGCATCATCGATAACCGGAACAGGAAAGGTTATATCACCAGGCGATATCAGTGTTTTCCACTGGCCCCACTACCTGAAGACAGAAAATACGACAGCCTTCCTGACCTTGTGCTCCACCCCGAGCAGGAGACAATAAAATGCAAAGAAAAACATTACTCGCAGCCCTTATAGCCATCCTGAGTGGAACGGCATGCCAGGCTCATGCGTATTCAGTCACCGTCGTCGCCAGCCGCCCCGTTGAACAGCAGGTCGTCCCCAGAATGGAGGCCATCAAAGGTGTGCTGAGTGACATACTGAGTACCCAGACAGCCACGGGTACCGCTATCAATCAGAACTCTGAAAAGCTGGCAAGTGTCATTGCCCAGAACGGACAGGCGACACGTCAGCAGATGATTTTCAGTAATGAAACTCAGCGCCTCGAGGAGGCACGGAAAAGCTTCACCGTGCCAGACTCCATCTGCAGTGAATCCGCATCAGGGATTGCAACAGAAAGCAAAAGTGCCTCAGCATCCGCAGCCTCAAAACTCAGTAAAGGTGGCGGTGTGAGCAACCGTAACATCCGCGACCGTCTGGCCAGCGCAGCAAACTCTCCCGTGCGGGAAGCTTATGATGGCGCGGCCATACACGCCAGTTACTGTACAGAAGCAGAATATGCACGTTTTGGAGGAACCGCCGTTTGTCCTTCTGTGGGCGAAATACCAGGTGGAGACAGTCAGGTACGCTCGATTTATCACGGCGCAGGTACAGCGGACACACCTGCGGCACTGACATGGGATCAGAAGCAAATAGATGCAGCGACGGCTTACATGAAAAACACTTCCCGCCCCTCTGCCGGTCGTGCTCTGGGTAAAGGAGAAGTGAATACCCAGAGTGGGCGAACCTACGTCGGACTCCAGAACGAATACAACGGCATCATTGATTCTGCGTCGAATCCCCAACTGACGTTGATTGCTGACAGCACGCCTAATGAAAGCACACGTAAAGCACTGGCTGAAACACTGCAGTCAGACTCAGCGGCCGCTTACTTCGACCAGGTGGCTTCACCAGAAGCAAAAGCACGGGGATATATGAGTACCCGTGAGTTTGAAGCTTTTGAGGCTGGCCGGCGCTACGCCAACACAGCATACCTGGTGGATTTACAGGAAATGCAGGGGGATAACCTGCTCCGTGAACTGGTAAGAATCACTGCGCAAATGAACTGGCAGCTGAACGATCTGAAAGAACAGATCCGCCAGGGTAATGTTATCTCTGGCCAGCAACTGGCTCTGACTGCCCGCCAGTATTATGAAAAACAACTCGGTAGCCTTGAGAAAACAATCAATCAGGCAAACGCACGTTGAAAGCTGACGTCAGAACAGGACTGAAAAAATGAATAAGTTACCGGAAAATTCAGACCAGACGAAAAACGTCAAAAAATCACCATCCATAACCCGCATAGCCACCCGGAGGATTATTAACATTTTTGTTCCGCTGATGGAGACTCGCCTGATAACGAATTCTGTACAGCATATGCTAAAGCAACAAAAAAGCAGGCTGGAAAAATTCCGTCAGGTAAATAATAAAAAGGCGCAACTCTGCCTCTCGTGGGAAGAAGCTCTGCTGGCCAGCCATATGTCAGTAGACGATCTGGATCGCCGTTTCCGTCGGCGCAGAACAGCATGGCGGTTATGCTGCTGGAGTCTGCTGGCCATCGCTTTATTCCTCAGCGGTATGCTCTTTGCCGCCTCCTCATTACCTTTGATGACACTGGTACGCGCCATCAGCACTCTTATGTTGATACTGTCAGGCGTCGCTCTTTGTGCTTCCAGAGCTCTGATAGTTACATACCGCCTCTGGCAGTTGCATGAACGAAAAGTCAGCGAACCCGAGCAGGGGACTTTCCGTGATTTTCTGAACGACCGCAATGGCTGGCGCAATGCCACATTAATTGCCGTAACCAGTAAACAATACTGATCACGTCCAGATGCCAGTACCACTGGCATGTCGCCATCCCCCTTAATTAAATCCTGTGTGGCCTTTGCCCATACGCAATTCTATTCCGGAGTTACTGTGAAAATTTTACTTCGCGCACTCTGTGCAGGCCTTGCTATATCCTCACTGCCGGCAATGGCTTCAGTGACCTATCAGGATATTGTGTCTGCCGCCACCAATCCTGACGATCTGTCCCGCCAGGCGCTGGTCACGATATTCGGTGATGTGGTCACCAATCCACTGTCAACCAGCGACCCCACCCTGATCGGAAGCATGTTCTGGGTGTTCAACAATATCATTGCCGTACTTGCTATCGTCTGGTGTATCTTCATTAGTATCCGCCATGTTGTGCGTTCGGGGCATCAGGGACAGGTATTCAGCGTCGGGCGCGATATTGTCGGCATACTGAGTTTCGTCGCAGGTTTTCTGATGATCGTTCCTACCGGAAATGGCTGGAGTCTCGCTCAGCTCATTATGTTATGGGGCGCATCGATAATGGGGGTTGGGTCCGCCAATGTGATGGTGCAAGTTGCCGCTGATAATATCGCAAATGGTTATTCAATGACTGTACAGCCAGTTCAGGCATCCACACGAACAGCTGCGCGTGGCATTTTTGAAATGGAACTATGTAAGTATGCGGTTAACGCAGGACTAAATGATTTTAATCAGACCGCCAAATCCTCGACTTCACTGATGACAGAATCAGCTAAAACCGCCAGTGGTAATTACACTGTCACGGTATCCAATGGCAGCGGTATCTGTGGTACAGCCAGCCTGTCAGTAGAAGGAAACGGAACAACAGATCAGTCGACGATTGGAAAATTCTTTAATCCCTTCAGTAAAAACGAGTACAGCGGTGTTATCTCAGCACAACGTGCAGCCATGGATAATATGATTAGCGACATGGACAACGCTGCCAGTGAGTTTGTGACAACATTTCTGGAAAAAAGAAATTCTGGCAACGGAACACTGCCGGATATCGAGACACGAATTCAGAAAGCAGCCGACGAATACGAACGTGCTGTGCAAAAATCGCTACCCACTGATAACGGAGAGCAATCCAGAAAAGAGGCTCTTAAATCTTATCTCACAACCTACGGGTGGGTAACGCTTGGCGCATGGTATCAGACCTTTGCCACTGCTAACCAGCGTCTGGCAGAGCTGGCTGACAGAGCTCCAGCTGTAACTTCAATGTCATCACTGGGAGAAGTTGGTGATACTGACTTATTCAGTGCGGTCATGAGTGCCTATAGGACGCAACTGCAGAATTCCTCCTATACGCCACCGCTGGGCACAGTAGTATCATCCAGTGAACAACGCATGGCAAATGCACAAGATCCGAAATCTGCCTTGTCTGAAATTATGGGCCCCCTTGTTAGTCTCACTAACAGGATTGCAACGGAAACAAGTGGCACAGGCACAACCAGTGCTCAAATTAATCCTCTGATAAAAATGAAAAATATCGGAGATATAACAATGGTAAGTGCAGAAGGAATCTGGACTATATATACAACGGCCAGAGTTGTCGTTGCCGGTGGCAAAGATTCAATTCTTGTAAAATTCTTCAACTCACTAACAGGTGCCGCTTCGATGCTTACCGCGCTGTTTGAAGCACTTGCACCACCTGTTTATTTTCTTTTGTTCCTGATGTTCTGTGCTGGATTTTCCTTATCAATTTACCTGCCATTCATTCCGTTTATTTTCTGGATGACAGGCATCGGGAACTGGATAGTCAGCGTATTAATAGGATGTACCGCCGGGCCGCTGTGGGCTGCAACACATCTCGGGACATCAGAAGACAGAGGAAGTCGGGCAGCCTACGGTTATATATACTTAATTGATAGTATGATAAGGCCGCCCATCATGGTCTTTGGTTTTTTCTTTGCTTCTGTAGCCATCATCGCCGTAGGCACAATACTGAATGCATTATTTGGCGCTGCCCTGGTTAACGTACAGTTCAATTCGCTGACCGGTATTTTCAGTCTTGCTGGTTTCTTGCTGATATACGCCAGAATTTGTACAACCACTGTAGCTGCCATATTTGCCCTTCAGGCCTACCTACCTGATCATGTTATTAACTTCCTAGGGGGACGTGATGGAGCCAACACGCTTGGCAGCATGGCAAATTCTGTTAAAGAAATATTTATTGGAGGAAGTCGCAATATCCGACATACTCCTGGAATGAAAACAGATCGTCTTAAAGATAATACAAAAGGAAGTGACGACAAGGACGGAATAAAAGGATAATATCAATATAAATATTGCACAACCTCCCCATCGGCATTAAAATAATAGATAGTACGAGGGGAGGCATTATATGAAAGCTAAAAAAGAAACAACAGACAGATTTCCAACCTGGTGGCTATTTTATTATGTATTAAGAAAAGCTTATTTCTTTCTTGGAATACCTTTTTTTCTGTTCTGCGCATTAGGCTTTACCGAAATGCTATGTTCTGATCGTTATTTCGGAAATAAGGTCGAAGATTATGTTGTCACTTTCGGTAGTTGGTTCTTATTACTTGCGCCAGGCATATGGATGTACTCACGTGCAAAAACAAGGAGAGAAAAAATAAGAAAAGTTGTACAAACAATAAAAGAGTCAGGCTTCTACTCTCCAGAGAAGGGGTATGAGGGATTATCTTTAACCCAGGGAGCTTATTTCGGCATTGACCTTAAAAATGGCACAATGTTGTATGTCCGTATCTATCCAGGCAACATTATGGATGTTATCGGTTTTGACATTCATAATTTCACTCGTACTGTAACAGACGACAAAAAACTGGAAATTCATACGAAATACATCAATCTGCCAATGGTTCCTGTTCCATCATGGTGTGCTCATCCAGAAACAGCATCAAACACCATGCACGCAATGGCAAGTCGAGGATATGATTACCCTGTCGACTTTCCTCGCCTGATTCAGGAAAAGCGTAAGGAGTGGGAGCAGATTGCAGGCATGCCTGTAGCCGAAGTATTTTAAGATAAGCTCCCTCCATAACAGCCGGTTCAAATGAGCCGGCTTTTGTTCATTACAACAGATAACTTATGCCGTTACCGATAAATTCGACCAAGTGCTTTAATCGCAGCAATTTTTATTTCCATATCATCACTTTGACTCAATCTATGTAATTCACGAGTAATGTTCTCCGCCTGACACCGGCCTTCACCTAATGCATAGATCGCAGCAAGTGTAACGTCTTTTGATTTACTCTTCATCATTTCAAACAAGAAAGTATTAGCTATCGCAGGAGGCATGCTCATAATCAATCCTCTTCATGAAATAAACAATGGCACTCACTTACAAACAGGAGTCCACTATCGCAAGCGACTCAACTTAGCAATATCTCTCAATTTGAATGAAAAAACCAGATGGCATGTGACAGGGAACCGTCCGCATGATGTCCGTGACCATTTAACCCCATAAGCTAACCTTGTCACAAACGGGCGCAGAACAGCCTGCCAGACAGACAACAAAACAAAAGTCCAAGATAAAACATGAATACCGGTATCTCAATGCGAAGAAATAATCTCCGTAGAACCCCCCATGAGAAAAATATCATATGGGAGAAAATCGCAATTATCACAGCCAGCGCATTCATTATTTTCGCTGTGCTCTGGCATTAATTATTTTCAACACAAAAAGGAAAAAACAATGAATCTGGTAGACGCCTTTGTCAAAAAAGTAATATCCGGGCCATATGAAGAATATGGAAAATGGTGGATAGATGTTGAATACATTTCATGGGGTGTTCCCGGGAAAACAAGACTGATGTTTGAGTCAAAGGAGCAGGCACTGGAAGTTAAAGAAGGGTACAAATTTTTAACGTGAGATCTCTTTTTTGATTAGCAGGATTTTTGACATAGTGTGGGACAAAGCATAGAATTGATTATGTTAGATACAGACTGTCTTTTCCCGCCCAGAGCAACCAACTCTGTAGCGGAACAGTAAAAAAGCCGACCTCACCAGTCGGTTTTTTTACATCTGTTGTTTCTGCAAATCCGCCCCACCATGCCTGTTATACCGGGAAGACTCATGTTCTGGTTACCGTCATCACGACAGAAGTGTCGCCAGACAGTGCTAACCTGCGGATTACAAGGGTGGTTGTTATCAAATGAACAGAACACTATTATAAGAACGTTAGCTGAAAAGAGATTTCCTCCAGTCAGGGCCACCAACTCTGTAACGGAACAGTAAGAAAACCGACCTCATCAGTCGGTTTTTTTACATTTATTACTTCTGAGTAACGACAAGCTGTACGTAGCAAGCTCCCTCTGGCGTGGAGGACGTCAGCGGGCTACTATAATGTTGTCTAGGCATTACAGTAGAGCCCTTGGTTGATTGATAGAACAATCTCCCGGGGCTTTCACAAACGCTTTCAGCTTACAGCCTCAAGCTCCCCACCGCGATTTTGACGACTTTCGTATTTTGCAACAATATCAGGTGGTCAGCCTTTCCCGTAAACTTATGGCATGTTGCATTAATCAGGTAGAACAAATTATCATTTTTAGCGTCAGTTATAGACAGCTCTTTTCTGGTCAGAGTCATCAACTTTGTAGCGTAACAGTAAAAAAGCCGGCCTCACCAGTCGGTTTTTTTACGTCTTTTGTATCTGCAAAATCCGCCCCGCCATGCCCGTCACACCGGGGAAACTCATGCTCTGAACCTGAACCAGCCATCTCAACTTTGCCGTCTTCTGAAAAAACTGGCACATTCAGTTCGATAACTACCCATAAATACAGAAAGAAAATCCGATGTCAGAAAAGTGGAGTAAAGAATTCGACTCTTGCTTTCAGGTGGGGAGCATAGAAGAAATTGCCGATGCTCTCGAGAAACGCAGCGGAAGCGAGGAAAACGCGTTAGCCATGCTGGCAATGACAGCCTTCACACTCATGACCCGACGTGGTATCTGCGAAATGCAGAACGTGGCCCCCGATGGCAAAGGCATTCGGCTGGAGCTAATCGGCTTCAGGGGAAATGAAACAATACCGGATACGCTTCATTGAAGAAGAAAGGGCGCAATGAGGTCAGCCTTCGCAACAAAGCGGCGGCAGAAAACCTGCCGCCGTGTTGCCCGTTAACGTTTAACTTCGTAGGCTAACGTTGCCACAAGCACTGTGTTTCCCTGCTGGAGCCGGAGTACGCAAAGCGAATCCCTCACCATCCAGACAAAACACAGAATCGTCACACAGATGACGATTAACATCATTAAAAACGTTCGCTGTGGCATCATAGCCCCTCCATTGCCTTACGGCGGTTATCGGGCTACTATAATGTTGTCGAAGCATTACAGTAGAGCCCTTGGTTGATTGATAAAAAAATCTCCAGGGGCTTTCTGCTGTATACCGTCCACAAAACGCTTTCGGCATACAGCCTCAAGCGCCCGCAGCTATTCTAACGACTTTCGTATCTGCAACAATCCTTTTATCACACGGCTAATTCCTCTGGTTAGCTCTTATCGCCTGCAAATAAATTTTTAACCTTTCCGTTTGATTTAAATTCCAGAAATGGAGACTTTGTCATGTCTTACAATCGACAGCCTGTCGCAGAAGATCCTATGCAGATATGGGGCGCTGTTGGTGTCCTTCTTATCCTGCTGCTATTCGTTATATGGTTATTCTTGCCGGAAGTGGTTTACGCCAGCTGCCTGATTCTTCATACCTTATGGGGACTGGTTGACTGGGGACCATTTCATAACTATGCAGCACCACGATACAACCTGCTTGCCATGACCGGTAACAACGCCGCCAACATAAGCTATAGCCAGTGGGTTAACGTCATGGAGCAGACCATAGGTATTCTGTGGATGTACCTCTTACCTGTGACACTCTGGTGTTTGTGGGAGTGGTATCAACATCCGGGACAAAGTCGTTTCACCCGCAGACCAGTAGATATTACCCGCCTGCCACACATCTTTGCTTCGTTGTCCCCTGCTATCGCCCCTGTACTGGCAGATGGTGATCCGGAAAAACTCTTTCATGGTGGCAAACGACCTGAACGGCGGGTTGCTCTCACCCCGGAAGCATTTGTCGAGCAGCATACTCTCATCACCAATATGCAGCTCGATGTTGCAGCTGCAAGACGATGTTTCATGGCCCAGTTAGGTAAACCTTTAACGTCCTGGAAAGACATGGCACCACATGAAAAAGCGCTCTTTGCCATATTTGGTCTTCAGTATTTCCTGGATGATCGTAAGGCAGCATTAAAGCTCATGGATACACTGAACCTCTCATGCAGAATTAAAAGCAAACGGGACAGTGGGAAATTCTGTACCCCTGTTTATTCACTGGCCAAATCAGCTTTCCAGAGAGTGATTAAAAGCAACGGAGCACAGCAATGGCTGAAACAACATCGCTACGTCCGCAGTGGGCTGGTCTGGCTGTATGCACATGACCTGCGGCTTACGCCCCCCAACTGGATTTGGCTGAAAGGCGTGGACAGGACGCTGTTTTATGCATTACACCGCGCCAATACCACGAAAGGATTTATTGAAGGCGCTGGCGTGGTGGCCGTTGCACGTGCAGAGGCCGAAGCCATGCGTTTTGGCCTCCCCTGCCCTGAACCCTGTGTTGATGAAGCGGTGGAAGGCTTACGGCGGGATATGCTCAGTCTCGGTCTTATCTGGGATGAACCACAACCAGATCGCGACCGGAAACGCCGCATCCTGACCAACTGGTCCCTCACCGACGACATCCTGCCCCGCACACCTGCTACAGACAACGAATTCTGATTATCCGGAGAACTGAAAATGACAATCGAGTACTTTGCAACACGTATTGCAAAACATATTTCCGTGCAGGCAATCTGGCCGGATGGCAGGACAGAAATTATTGCCGTCCTTCCACGGGATGCCCTGTCAGGGCTGGTAACACGAAATAATCAACTGATTCATATAGCCTTTGACGCCATGGGCACCCGTAACAAAGAAACCGTCCTGATTGATAAACAGGAGCATAACGCTGACCAGATACTTACAGCTATTGATTCCTGCCTGCGCCTTGAATATCTGATGGAACGCCGCTTCAGCAGAACACCTTTGTTCCGTGGCATAATCGCCAGCGTTGTGCTGTTCGTAATGGCAACGATTGGCTTCTCTCTGTTCCGCTATGTTGATCGTGTATTCTGGGATGATACAACGCCTGAAGCAGTACAGACAGCAGGTGAGCCACGACTGCTTCCCCCTCACCTGAATCACACTGTGCCATTAAATGAAGGCATTCAACTCCCGGTTCCCCCGAAAAAAGACGTCCAGGTACCGGAGAAAACAATCACAAGCAAAAATCCGGAAGCCGCAGCTGCGCGACATAATCTGGCTACTGTTCTGAAGCGGAACGCCGATCGGGGCATGTTTACCATCAACCTGTCATCCGGTCATGAACGAACCCTGTTCGCATTTCTCGATCCTGCCTGTCCTAACTGCAGACTTCTGGAGCCGGCCTTAAAACGCCTGGCCAGCGACTTCAATGTCGTTATCTACCCGGTTTCAGTTATTGGTGGAGAGGAATCCACCGACCGTGTGGCACCACTGCTGTGTGAAAAAGATGCTCAGAAACGTGCTGCCGGCTGGCACCGACTGTATTCCGCAGATAACGGAATGATGACGCCATCAGAAGAAACAACGCCTGCAGATGAAACATGCCTGAAAGCAGCCAGAGCTGCGATTGATGTTAACAATGTCGCCTTCCGTAAGTTCGGATTTGCCGGTACCCCATGGGTGCTGTCCGACACGGGCTGGCATCTGCCTACTGGAATTCTGCAGGAAACTGGCACGCTTAATTTATTCCTGAAAACCACCGACAGCGAGTCTGACCATGAGTGAACATCGCGTTAACCCCGAGCTTTTACACCGTACAGCCTGGGGAAATCCTGTCTGGAATGCACTCCAGAGTCTCAATATCTATGGCTTTTGCCTGGTGGCAAGTCTTGTGGCCAGTTTTATCTGGCCACTTGCATTACCGGCATGTCTGTTGTTCACACTGATAACGATGCTGGTATTTAGTCTGCAGCGATGGCGCTGCCCTCTTCGTATGCCCATGACGCTGGAATGTGCTGACCCGTCACAGGACAGAATGATTAAAAGAAGCCTTTTCAGCTTCTGGCCAACTCTGTTTCAGTATGAGGTCATCCTGGAGTCACCGGCCAGCGGCATATTTTATGTTGGTTATCAACGCGTCAGGGATATAGGTCGGGAGTTGTGGCTGAGTATGGACGATCTGACCCGCCATATAATGTTTTTCGCCACCACCGGTGGTGGTAAAACGGAAACCATCTTTGCCTGGGCGATTAACCCGCTTTGCTGGGCAAGAGGATTCACCCTTGTCGATGGCAAGGCACAGAATGATACGGCAAGAACGATCTGGTATCTGGCCAGACGCTTTGGCCGTGAAGACGATGTGGAAGTCATCAACTTCATGAACGGAGGAAAATCCCGCAGTGAAATCATTCTGAGTGGTGAAAAAACACGACCTCAGTCAAATACCTGGAATCCCTTCTGTTACAGCACTGAGGCATTCACAGCGGAGACAATGCAGTCAATGTTGCCCCAGAACGTCCAGGGGGGCGAGTGGCAGTCCCGGGCCATTGCCATGAACAAGGCACTGGTATTTGGTACTAAATTCTGGTGTGTGCGCGAAGGCAAAACAATGTCGCTGCAGATGCTCCGTGAACATATGACTCTCGAAGGGATGGCCAAACTTTACTGTCGTGGCCTCGATGATCAGTGGCCGGAAGAAGCTATCGCACCGTTACGTAACTACCTTCAGGACGTTCCCGGTTTCGACCTGTCGCTGGTCAGGACACCATCAGCCTGGACGGAAGAACCCAGAAAACAACATGCTTATCTCTCCGGGCAGTTTTCTGAAACTTTCAGCACATTCACGGAAGCATTCGGGGATATTTTTGCTGAAGATTCCGGTGATATCGATATCCGTGACAGCATTCACAGCGACAGGATTCTGATGGTAATGATCCCCGCTCTGGATACATCAGCGCATACAACGTCTGCTCTGGGACGAATGTTTATCACCCAGAAAAGTATGATTCTCGCCCGTGATTTGGGCTACCGCCTCGAAGGAACTGATTCCGATGCACTGGAAGTCAAAAAATATAAGGGGCGTTTCCCTTATCTGTGTTTCCTTGATGAAGTGGGGGCATACTATACAGACCGTATTGCTGTGGAAGCCACTCAGGTGCGTTCACTGGATTTTGCTCTGATTTTGATGGCACAGGACCAGGAACGTATAGAAGGACAGACAACAGCCACGAATACTGCAACACTGATGCAGAACACGGGGACAAAATTTGCCGGCAGGATTGTCAGCGAGGGCAGTACGGCCAGAACGCTGAAAAGCGCCGCCGGTGAAGAAGCCAGGGCGAGGATGAACAACCTGCAGCGTCAGGACGGCATATTTGGTGAATCATGGATTGACAGCCCACAAATCAGCATCCTGATGGAAAGTAAGATAGATGTTCAGGAGTTGATTGAACTTCATCCTGGCGAGTTCTTTTCTATTTTCCGGGGAGAAACCGTACCATCAGCATCATTCTTCATCCCTGACAATGAGAAAAGCTGCAGTAGCGATCCCGTTGTTATAAACAGGTATATCAGCGTGGATGCACCTCGCCTAGACCGTCTCCGCCGTCTGGTTCCCCGTACAGCTCAACGTCGAATACCGTCACCGGAAAATGTCAGTGCCATCATTGGCGTCCTGACTGCAAAACCCTCCAGAAAAAGACGAAAAATTCGCACAGAGCCGCACACGATCGTGGATACATTCCAGCAACGCATTGCAGGACGTCAGGCGGCTATGGCAATGCTGGAAGAGTACGACACAGATATCAACGCACGTGAAAGTGCCTTGTGGGAAACAGCGGTAAATACGCTTAAAACGACCACACGGGAAGAGCGACGAATTCGCTATATCACGCTGAACAGACCAGAACTACCTGAAACAAAAGAGGAAAATCAGATATCAGTGAGAGCAGAACGAGCAGGTATAAACCTGTTAACGCTTCCACAGGACAATAACCACCTGACAGGGCGTCCTGTAAACGGGTTTCATCATAAAAAAACCAACCGTCCGGACTGGGACGGAATGTACTGAACAGTGGCCGCGCCGGATTCTGGCGCGGCCTTTTTTTTAACCTGGAGAAGGCGGTTCCCAGCGTTTATCCTGCTCCGGCGGAGGCAGTGATGCGTCATCGTTGCTGTTCGCCGCGATATAATCGCGGTAGTAGCGTTCACTTCCTTCACGGTGATGATCCACGTCCGGTCGCGTAATCCTGTAGTCTTCGTGACCGGTACGGCCTGTCACATTATGCCAGGCAACCATTTCAGCAAAGACCTGGTTAAATTGTTTGTCGTTTCCTTCTGGTTCAAAACCCATGCGTGGATCACGCCCGAATAATACCGGTGCAATCAAATCCAGTTTATCTGCCAGCGCATTGCGGTCATGGTGATTACGGAAAACAACCCTGTCACCATAATCCGTACAGACAAACTCTCCCGTCCGACGGTCACGGAAACGAACACTCCCGTTCTTCTGCAAACGGGCCTCGAGATCACCGGTATTACCGTATACCGGCGTTCCGCCCGGTTCACAAAGCACGACACAGCGGTCTGTTGTCGTTGTGCGTGACTTATCTTTACGGCGATCGCGATAATCCCAGCCTCTCAGCTGCGATACAGCAGCCCTGTCTCCCTGAGCAGCCTGAATTTCGACCCACTGACGGTAAGAGGGTGGATACCACTTCCCGTCAGCAATAAGTTTCTGCCGCTCATCCCTGATGTCTTCTTTCAGCCTGATCAATGCCTGCATTCGCTGAACTTCTGCAATGTGATAATGCAGCTTACGTAATGCCGGATCATCGTACTGCGCACGAATGTGTGACTTCCGCAGACGGCATGCCTGATGAATTTCCCGACAACGTTCCCCATAACGCAGATCTGGTTTACGCCATTGTTCACGCCATGCCAGATAGCGGGCACGCAGGTCAGCACGGGCCTCAGCTCTGGCTTCACGTCGCTGCCGGCGCAGCATTGGGTCACGTTTACTGCTGACCCCGTACCTGTCACTGACAGCCAGCTCCGGGTTATAGCGACTTTCAGGTTGCACCCTGTCAAACAAATCTGCTGGGGCACTCACAAAAGGTCCGGCCTGTGGCTCTGCACGCCCCAGAGTCAGATCAGGATGAATGCTGCTGGCCTTCACCGGCGTTTGCTCATGATTAAAGGCATCAACGACAACAAGCCCGTGATGTTGTTTCTGTAGCATCAGTCCCTGTTGTGCAAACAACTCATGACAACGCTGCCAGGTAAACTCACCCTGTGTGATCATTTCTTCAATCTGAGGGCTACAATGGCTGATGCTGTATCCCCACAGACTTTCTTTGTCAGAAAACAGTTCGCGTTTGATAGCCCCCTGCGGCCCCGTACCTGTACGCATACGGTGCCATTCTTTATCGGTCGCAGGACAGCTCTCCATACGACGACCACGGAAGCGTTCTGTTGGCGTAACCTGGAGAAAAATATCTGTTGGTACAGGCTGCCAGCCACCATCGAGTTGATTCACATTGTCGAGCGTCAGCAGTGACCATACGCTGTCAGCACGAACGGGAGTCTGGTTATGATCATAACCGTCACAGATAACCAGGTGACCATGCTGAACACGCATCCATAATCCCGCTTCAGCCAGTGTGCGGTGAATAGCCTGGCAGTTCTCCAGCCGTCCTTCCCGTGCCATTTCCGGCAGACGTTCTCCAAGATGACGACAGGCATACTGCTGCAGACTTTCTGTTTCAGCGATTTTTTCCGGGCGAACATCAGCTGCAATGAAGTCCGGATTATAGCGTCCTGGTGCTTCCACCTGGCTGAAAATGTCTTTTGGTACTGGCGTGTAGTCACCCATTTTTTTCATGAGTTTTTCTGCACACCAGGAAGGGCCAAACGAGTCAAGCTGTACACCTTCCCTGTTGCGATCCCAGCCATCCATCACCAGAAATTTTCCGTCCATCTGAGACAGGTACAGACCATCTTCAGCAAGACGACGATGCAGGGATAACCAGTCATGTACAGGTTCACTGCGTAAACCAGCTACCGCTGTCTGCGCAACATACTCGCGAAAAGTTTGTTTTTTTCCGCGTGTCCAAGCGTTCTGGCGATCACGTTCAACGGCAGTTTTGCGAACGATACGATTTCCCGGCGCATGGACCCAGCAACCGTTATCCGGAGCAAAACCATGCTTCAGTTCAAGCTCACGGCAGGCACGGCTGAGTTTTTCCTGACTCCATGAAAGGCAATTGAGATAACCTGTAACCGGATGCACCCGGTTGACCGCAACGTGAACATGCAGGTTATCAGTATCGGTATGCACGGCAGAGACATACTGATGTTCACCCAGCCCGAGAGATTTCAGGGTATGGCGTACACTGTCATAAATCTGTTCCGGACGCGGGCTTTCATGGGCCTGCCAGGAAAGAATGTAGTGAAAAACAGGATCAGTATTATCTTTCGCATAGTGTGCCTGCTGTGCAATGTACTCCATATCTGCAGCGGCAGTTTCAAGCGATGTACAGTTGTGAAAACAGGTCACACCATAAAAGTTAACCCATTCGCAGCCGTCCTTCATGACATCAACCAGTGCCACGAATGATTCATTTCGAAGGCGTGTTGCATAATCAACAAGACGACTGAAGCGGCTCCGGTGCGGTTGTTCAGCCTGCGAAGAAGAAGATAAATTCAGTTCCTCATCGGTCATGTCATCCCGGACAGAGACGTAGGACACCAGGTCTTCGAACGAAGACTTGCCGTCCCTTCTCTTTTTCGGAATGACTGCATTCACCGGAGAATCCTCAACCTTCCATTAACTGTTTACGCAATGTATTTGTAAGTTCGGTTATGGCAACAAGTACTTCTGCGTATTCCTTGTCACCGGTTCTTTTTCCCTGAACAAACAGATGCTTCTGCATCCTTCCCAGTCTCATTAACTCCTTCAGAAAAGCATCATCTGTCCGGGAGTTAATTCGCTTATTCAGTGCTGCATTTCGGATGTAAGCAGATACAGTAAGTCCGGAATCTTCAGCTTTTTTCCTGATAGTTTCATCCTCAACAGGAGAGAATCTGAGTGTCCTGACAACTGTCTTTTGCCGTACCTCACTTTTCTTTCTTACCGCACTATCACTCACTTCAGGCTCCTTACGGGGTGTCGGGGCGAAGCCCTGACCAGATGGTAATTGTAATAGCGTCGCGTGTGACGGTATTACAATTACACATCCTGTCCCGTTTTTCAGGCCATTATAGCCTGTTATTTTTGTGCATCATAGTCTTATGCAGACGGCAGAGGCAGGGCGCAGCCCTGCCAGGAGTCAGTTTTTGATGATAAAATCAGACTTCAACATGAAACGGAGAGAAAGTGCCAATGGCTTCTAAAAAATTTTACTCAGATGATGACATCCAGCTGGCAAAAGCTGCTTTATCGGAATTGCCAGATCTCACCGCTCAACGGAAAACATTGCGTGATTTTCTTGATGCCATTCGTGATGACATTATTGTCCTGATAAGGACAAAGGGTTATACACTGGCAGATGTTCGTGACACGCTCAAAAATGCAGGGTATGAAGTAGGAGAGAAGGCACTTCGTGACATTATTCGGGAAGCAGAATCGAAAAAACCATCCCGCCGTTCTTCCTCTAAAACAGCACCTAAAAAGACAGATTCAGGCAGGAAAGATGGCATCGATATGAACAACAATTGATGTGACAATGTCACATCGTGTTCTGAGATTATGATGATTACAGAAAAAAAAGCCCCGGCATAAATACCAGGGCTTTTCTGTTTAATCAGACTCGTGGCGGCAATACACCTGGATAATGCCGTGCAATAATATCATTCAGTTTTTCAACAAGGTCAGAACGATTAAAGACAATGTGTACGGTCCCTTTCTGGTAGCCACGCACCGTAAAATATTCCCCTTCTAACAGCTTACCGACATTGTCGCCGTTCCCGAGAAATTCACCATACTGCGCCCCGATGCTGTTCCTGAAGTCAGGAACGTTGCGCCCCTCCAGCAGATAAAACGGACGTACCAGGTCATCCAGTGCCTCCCGTCCGCTGCAGTCCAGCGTCACACGCCCGTTACTCCAGCGGTACAGCAGGTTTTCAATAATGATTTTCTTACCCAGACGGCAGGGATTATTGGTTCTGTAATCCCATGACAATTTCCGGTAGACATCAATCAGTCCCTGTTCAAATGTCTGCATCTTGCAGGCATTCAGATGGCGGAATGTTGCCAGTACATTGTCCAGGGTGATTTCAGGACAGGTGTCGCTCATCAGCTGGCTGTTCCACTCATCACGCTGGCATGAACTCATGAAGGTGTACATGCCCGTATCTGTCATCAGGCGCTCCCAGATTTTCCGGTCGGCAAGACGGGTGATATTCCTTTTCGCTTCTTCCGGTTTATCTATGCGACGAACGGAATCAGTCACGCAGTCTTCAAACCCGTAAAGAAAAATATCACCTGACGCATCGAGCAGAATCTTGCGCGCTGTCGCCAGGCATTCCATCGCCTGCATGAACAGTGCAATACCTTCGTTACGCTGCGCGATGATGCGGTCGATAGCCACAGACGGAATAACATCTGTCGTGCCGGCAGTATTCAGGTCAGCAGTGGGTAAAGTCTGATTCATCACATTGTCTCCTCATCGTCACGACTGCCGGGTCAGCCAGGTCATTTCCCGGAGGAGCGAAGCTCCTTCTGCCGTCCGGGTCTTCGGGGATTTCCCCGCAGTGGACCTTTCCGACGGGGGACGCTCACCACGTCACGGGGCAGTTGTCCGGGGGCAGACGCAAAAGTTTTTGACGCCTGCGGCAAAAAGTTTTGTGGCTGGTACATCTCTCCCCTGGACGACTGAAACGGGATGTGGTCATGTATGTACCCCCGGAAAGTCCGTCTGCGGAGAACAGGCCGCAGTGCGGCGGCAGACAGGCAGAGACAGCTGCGCCATCAGGCGCAGTGGCCTTACACACCGTAAGGTGTGCAGGGAGCGCCGCATACGGCGCGACTGAAGAAAAACGACGGCACAACAATGGCATGTGGTGGTCACTGGCACACCACTCCCGCACAGGTGAAAACAGAGAAAACCGCACGACATTTACAAGCAAAAAAAAGTGAAATTTCTTCATTTTTTTACACTTATTTATCGCGCTGATTTGGCAATTGTGATGATAAAATAAAGTGAAGTTTTTTCACTTTTTCAAAGGTGTTTTATGACCGGCTGGGAACTGCGAATCTGGCGAAAAAGCATGCTCTGGTCACGCGAAAAAGCGGCCAGAGAATTTGGCGTGACGCAGAGAACATGGCACGCCTGGGAAAATGCGGAACAGGTGGACGTCACCGTCTGGAGGACCACCCAGGCACTTTCAGTCCGTGACCTGCTGCCTCACATGCAGGGGATGCGTAAGGCAGATATCATCAGGCGACTGGAAAATGAACTGGGGGAAACTGCAGGGAATGTGTGAGCGTGATTCACAGCCTGGCTGAATGCCAGGCTACTGCTCATCAGGAAACAGCTTTTTCAGTTCTTCACCGGAAAGTCCGGTCGCCTCCTGAATCCGTTCCGGCGTCCAGCCCATATCCCGCAGCCGGCAGGCTGCTTCCCGCGCCACTTCAAGCGCACCTTTCTTAAAACCTTCTTTAAAACCTTCTTTAAAACCTTCTTTAAAACCTTCGTCGAAACCTTTCTGTATAAGACGTTCTGCAAGCGTCATACTGTTTTCTCTGCTCCTGCTGGCAAAAAAGCCCGGGATTTTGCCGGGCTTTGCGGTTCTCATCAATGAGTGATTTTCTTCAGTTCGTCATCGGAAAGTCCGGTAGCCTGCTTAATCTGCTCCGGCGTCATCCCCATTTTCTGAAGCTGGCACGCAATAGCCAGGGCTTTTTCAAGCGCACCTTCCATCCTGCCCTCCTGGCGACCTTTTTGCTCAAGACGTTCTGCGATAGTCATCAGTTTATCCTCATGCTGCGGCAGACGCTCAGCCAGCGCCCGCATAAATTCCGGTGATACAGAGTCCCCTGCGTTAACGATGTAATGAATCAGAACACGCACCTGCTCGTCTGAAATTTCCACCATGACCTGCGGGAGTTTGTCCAGCAGCTCCATCATGTCACGATGGCGGATATGCTTCATCAGCAGCGTCAGTGCGGCCATCCGGCGATGGTTCATGATTTCATTGTCATCAACGACAGTGATATCAACCAGCGGAAACGGATTTGTGTATATTTTAGCCGCAAGTGCCGGATTCTCAAAACAGTCCAGCCAGTTCATGCTGTACGGATACGGGCTGCGCTCACCGTGATAGAACAGCACCGGAATCACCAGTGGCAATGTTTTGTGCTGCTCCAGATGTCTCTGCATAGCCGCCACACTGTAGCGTAACATGCGAAAAGGCATGTACAGATTTTCGGTGCTCTGGTGCTCGATGAGCGTATAAACATAGCCGTCTTCACCCCCGGTGGTTTTCACGCTCCAGAGGATATCGCTGGCGTACTGATGCAGGTCCGGCTCAACAAAGGTGGCGGGTTCCAGCTTCAGCGTGGACAGGTCGCACAACTGCCGGTACTCCGCAGGAAGATGCAGTTCCAGAAAATCCCTGGCAACGTCGGGATTCGCCAGGAACGACCGGAACGCGGCATCATGCGGCGTGGGCGTCGTGGTGGTTTTCTTCTTACTCACGGTTCCTCCTGGTGAGATGTCTGAACGTATCCTGCCGCCTGCACAGGCAGACGGCAAGGGTTAATCAGTGGCAGACCCGCTCAATTTCAAGCGCGCGGAGCAGGTGGCCCCATTCGCTGACTTTCATGGCGGGGATACGTACCCGCTTCTGCTCACTGCAGCGTCTGGCGATATGACCGCTCATCGCCAGGACGTCCGGGTTAATCTCATCCTGTGCCAGCTCCTGACGTCTGAAGCGGGTATGGCGGTGCAGGGGTTTATTCTCCCGCAGGCACTCTTCACGCAGACGCTTTACATACTCGGCGGTTGCGAAGATAATTGATGGTCTCATGGCATAATCTCCATAGATAGTGATTGAGATGCCGGACTTCCTGGCGGGGAAGCGCCGGCGGAGAGAGGCAGGGTTTATCGCCCTGCCTTTTTTTCATTTCGGACAGCGACGCAGTGCCAGCGCGAGCGCTTTCATCTTCCAGCCTTCCGGCGTGCGGTACATCACCTTCCAGTAGCCGTCGATGAACACATAATGGAAGCGCACCTCTTCAGTGCTTTCAGTGGCAATAGCCTCCCTGAAAGAACGGTACTCACGCGCCTCACTGTCCATCCGGAAACCACTGTCACGTCCGTAATAAGCCGTCACACCGTCCACCGGGTTCTGAAGCGTATGCCCGGCGGGTTTGTCGCAACGGGGACCGAGGCAACGGATATCACCGTGTTCAACCAGGGCTTCGGCCTGCTGACCGGTGGCATAGTGGGTATGCAGGATGCGACCGTTCCAGGTCGGCTCCCCGTGCAGGTGGCAGTAAACGGTACGGAACACCCCGTCGCGGCAAAAAACGGAAATCGTGCTGCTGACTGTCATGAAAACGTCTCCTTCTGCTGAATCAGGTCGCCGGGCCGACCGGTTGCTCCCCGGAGGGGCGAAAGCCCCTTCTGCCGTCCACTTCTTCGGGGTTTCTCCCCGCAGTGGACCTTTCCGATGGGGCGTCCGTCACCACGTCACGGGGCAGCTGTCCGGGGGCGGACGCAAAATTTTTTGCCGGGTTTATGGCTAAAAATTTTGTGGACGGTATATCTTCCCCTGGACTGCTGAAACGGGATGTGGTTACTCCAGCCCCCGGAAAGTCCACAGCGGGAAACAGGCCGCAGGGGTGGCGGCGGAAGGGTTGACTGCGCCATCAGGCGCAGTGGCCTTACACACCGTCAGGTGTGCAGGGAGCGCCGTTTCCGGCGCGACAGGGGCGGCGCGACCGGAACGGTCGCTGCAAGCCTGGTTTTTCAGACATCGGACCGTAGCGGCAGCCCGAAACCGCGCCAGCGGGTTCGGCGGAGACTGGCGGGTGCGCCAGCAGCTGCCTGTCGGAGTCGGGCCTGACGACCGGATGCCGCCAGGCAGCCGGGAGCCGAAGGTGTCCCCGCCTCCGGAAATCAGAACAACAGAAACGACATAACAGAAAAATGCCTCACACCATGACGGGCAGGAAGGGCAGCGCCGCAGGCGCGGCCCTCCTGCATTTCAGGCAGGCGTAAGCCTGCCAGGGTTTTCCGGCGGCCTGGCAGGCCATACCCCCGCCGGAGCGGGGGAGTAAATCACCGACGGAACACATGACCGTCAATAAAGGTGAAGGAGTCCAGGAATAAATCCCGCGCATACGCCTCATAGTCAAAATAGAGCGCCACCGTCTCCGGCACGTCAGCCAGCAGGCCGGTATCACTGGCGAACTCAACCGCAAAAGCCTCCTCACTGTCAGCCTCGCCCCACCAGGCATCGCGGAAGGTGTCAAAATCCGTCTCACCGGTATCCTCCACCCAGAGACGATAAGCCTCTTCGCAGCCTTCATCCCGTGCCAGGCGGAAGCCTTCAACCCAGGCCCAGTTGATATGGCATTCAGAGGCCATATTCCCCGGGAATCCCTCATAATCCTGAAACATCAGTTCAGGATCGGCTTCATCCTGGTGAAGAGCACGGCAGGCGGCGAAAAAGTCGCGCTCATCATCAAACGTGGTCAGGTCAAACCAGCGTCCGGCGATGCTTCCACAGTTGTATTTGTGCCAGGTTCCAACGTATACAGCAGGTGCAACAACAGACATTCCCGAATCCTCCATAGTCACATGTTCTGCGACACCGGGCGGTGCCGTGCCTCCATAAAAGCCGGGCGATAAGGCGGGGATGCAGGGGCGCAAGGGAAGCCGCAGCCTGACGCACACGGCTGACGGGAGTTGCAGGGTGAGGCCGCGAAACCTGAGCGGACGAACGACCGGAAAATCACGGCAGACGGGAAGGAGGGACCGGGTGACCGCAGCGGCGAAGCGTACCCTTGCATCCCTGCCAGCCCGGCTAAGATGGAGGCACGGCACAGCCCGCACACGACGCTGAGGCCACAGAGCTGAAACCCCACAAGGCCATGCCCCGCATGGCCGGGTAAAAGCGGAGCCGCCGGCGACTTCCTTATTCCGGCGAGTGCAGAGGACACGCCGCATGACCTCCAGACCACCCGTGACTGCTCCCCGCCCTGTCGGGCGAGGCTTCCCACTTCTCAGGCCGCAACCGTCTGTGCGACGGATTTACGCTGGCCTCCATGGGCAGAGACGACGAGTCCCGCCGCCTTTAGTTCCAGTATTCCTTTTTGCCGGATGTTGAGTGCCGCATTGATATCGCGGTCGTGCTCTGCTCCACACTCAGGGCATCGCCAGATGCGTTTATGAAGTGGCATTTCCGGCATTTTGTAACCACAACAATGGCACGTTTTCGAACTGGCAAACCACTGGTCGAGTTTTACCAGGTGAACGCCTTTTGTCGCTGCCTTGTACTCCAGCTTTGTGATGAAGCTGTGCCAGCCAGCATCACCTATCGCTCTTGCCAGATTGTGGTTTTTCATCATGTTGGCTGTTTTCAGCGTCTCCACAATTACCGCTTGGTTTTCGTCGACAATCGCGCGAGAGAGCTTGTGTTGAAAATCAGCACGGGCATTCGCCACCCGTTCGTGTAAGGCCGCAAGACGGATTCTGGCCTTTTTACGATTCGCGCTTCCCTTTTGCTTACGGGATAATGCTTTTTGTTTGCGTCGCAGATTACGACTTACATTGATAAGATGGCGAGGATTCGGAACTTTTACAGCATCAGAAGTGATGGCATAGTGCTCCAGTCCCATATCCAGACCTGTAATCTTTTCTTCCTTCAGGTACGTGGGTTTCTCTGGTGCGGAAGCGCCATCGTCACAAAGAATGGAAGCGTAGTATTTCCCCGTTGCAGAACGGGTGACAGTGATGCTTTTCAGCTTTCCATGAAGTTCACGATGAAGGCGTGCTTCTATCGGGGCCAGTTTGGGGATTTTGATGGCATTATCCAGCACCTTAATCCCGACACAGTGATAGCTCGATTGTTTTCCGTGTTTGCGTTTAAACGTCGGGAACCGCGCTTTCAGCTTCGGATTAAAAAAGTTGGAAAATGCCACATCAATATTGATTACCGCCTGTTGCAATGCCATTGAGTCAAATTCTTTGAGCCAGGCATATTTACGGGACTTTTTGGCCACAGACAACAACGGTTTCAGATCGTTACGCGGACTTAAATTTACTCCGTGTCTCTGGTAAGCGTGTTTTTTGATGTGAAGAGCTTTGTTGTACGCAAAACGTACCGCACCGAACTGGGCGTTGAGAAATGCAGCCTGTTCAGGAGTAGGATAGATGCGTATTTTTGTTGCTCTTAACATAGTCACCGCTCATTGGTACAGGTTTTTATGCTAACACCGTAATAATATTTTTAAAGCCCTTCGGGCTTTTCCGCCTTTCCTCCCCACCCGCATTGGGCGAGGGTTCTCGGCGGCTTTTCGCTGATTTCATCATATTGCGTTCTCCAGCTTGTTCGGGATCATCCACTGCTCAAGTGCACGTATCTGTACCGGTGCACCACGACCGGCCTCACCGGCTTCAAAAATCAGCCGCCAGAGTGGTTCCTCCTGCCAGAAAAACCGGTCAAATGATGACAGTGATGGAAAACGCCCGCACCACCCCCAGAAAATCGTTTCCAGATCATGCTCCTCAACAACACCAGACCAGCGGGACAACCAGCTTCCGACCGTGGCGGGAGTATGAAACGCAAGGTCAATCTGCGCCTGAGCAAAACATGTCTGGTATTCCAGTTCCCGTCGTTCTGCCTCACGTTCCCGCTGGCGGCTGTATTTCTGCTCTGTCAGCGTGGTTTTCTGACGACGCCGCTCACCTTCACGAAAAGGAACGGACGGGAACAGACGATGCCCAGCATCGGATGGCAGGGGAAGAACACAGACTTCACCAAAACTTTCAATCAGTTTATCCACGGCAGCCAGCCACAGGAGACGGTTGCCATGAAATTCCTCCTTCGTCAGCGCAGGAGCAAAAAAGCGGAGATCGGTCAGCGAAATCCGGCGGCTGCCATTCAGGCAGCGAAAGAAAGCGCTGGCATAAGGCCATGCTGAAAGTGTGCGTCCCTGACGACGACGTTGTTCTGTGACAGCCACAGCCTGCATGGCGGCCTGTTGCTCTGCGCTGAGGGGGATCAGTGCCCGTGAACGTGCGCTCATGCCTGACCTCCTTCTGCCATCAGGATATGGATGATGTCGTTAACACTGTACCCCTGCGCATCAAGTGTCGCGGCAAGCGCCAGCGTGTGACTGATAGCGACAGGCGTGAAGATATGTTGCACCTGAACGACGGCGAAAGGCTGTCCACCACAATTCACCAGAACCAGCATCCAGAGCTGAGAGACGTCTCCCGGCGAACATAATGCCAGGTGGAAACGTTCGTGGGCTGGCGTGAAACGAACCTGGACGGGGAAAAAGCCCCCGAACTCACTGCCATACTCGCCATTCATCATCCAGTTAGCCGGTGCGTCCACTTCACGCATCACCTCGTGAGTGAGATTACGGCGCATATCGCTTCCCGCAGCACGGATATCTTCATATTCCTGTGCGTTCATGGACTGCAGGGCATTCAGGGTCAGTTCAGTTTTCATCACGGTATCTCCCTTGCTGCCGCCCCGTCTCCGGCGGGGCGGTGTGGTTGTTCATCAGGCGGCATCAGCCAGGTTATCGGTGCGTTCAGTGGCATCTGTCTGTGGATGTGGAGCACACATCCAGCCTGGAACCCAGCGGTTGTCTTTCATATGGTGCTCTGCATGTTCAGCCGCATCACCTTTCTTCATCTTCTCCGCGTCCCGTGCGGCACCGGACAGTCCGGCCTCATTCAGGGCTGCGATAATTTGTGGCTTTTTCAGGTGTCCGAAGAAGTTTGCTTTTGTCGGCTGCCACCAGTCGCGCATGTGAAAACCGATGGCGCTCTCCAGCGTATCCAGCGGGCTGCGTGACGTGTGACCACACTCGCGGGTCTGAACGCCGTGGATGCTGCACGCGGTGCAGAAACTGAGCAGGGATAACAGCACCTCCTGGCTGAGCGACAGGAACGTCGTCATGTCCCGTGACCATCCCTCCGGTAACAGGGCCGCAAGACGGGCTTTTTCTGCCATCAGCGCCATGAACGCGGCACCTTCCTTCCCTGACGGCGCATCGCTGGTCAGCGAATAATGTTTACATTCCAGGCTGATTTGTGCTGGTTTACTGTACGCTCCGCTGCCAAACACATTCAGGCAGAGCGTCCATGCCAGCAGTGCCAGAGATTTGTCCGGTTGCTGCATGAGTGCCGCCTGGACTGCCAGCGTGCGTTCGGAAGACATTTTCGTCAGCAGTGGCAGACTGATTTCCTCCACTGACGCTTTTTCCTGCACCTGTTCCGTGCGGTCAGCGTCGTCAGCCGCGTCATCTTCACTGCGCAACTGCACACCACGCTGGACACACACATTACCGTAACGCCAGGACACCACCACACCGCTTCCGGTACGCATCTCCGGCGTCCACGCTCTGACCTTCGCCATGCAGCGCATCAGCTTCATTTCTGCTTCCAGCAGGTCGGATTCCTCACACTGGTTTTCCAGCGCGTCGTAACGCGTCATCAGTTCGTTCAGGCGTTCTTCTTCTGCCTCCGTCAGCACCGCTTCCGGCTCCGGCAGACAGCGGTATGTTCCGGCATCCTCACGGCACTCACCGACAGGCTCCATGCGCCCGGCGCACCATTCCCAGCCTTCGGCTTCCCGAAGGTGTTCAGCGACAGCCTGGAGTTTTTCCAGCAGGGCGGCATCGAGCGCCACGCAGTCCACATAGCCACCCTCGTCGTCGCTGAACAAATCGGTGCGCAGTTCGTCTGGCGAGAAGGCATCAGCCCCCACGAAGCGGAATTTACTGTTCCCCGCCACCGCCACTTCACTTTCGGTAATCAGGTTGCGGATAACCCGCACATCCGGTTTACCGCCCCATCCTGACTGGCAGGCGGCTTCAAACACCTGCACCTGACGCGCGGTGTCGTTCTCCAGCGCCAGCGCCTGACAGTGTTCGGTGGTGATGCGGTCTTCTGCCAGCGCATCAAGGATGACGGGTGCAAGGTCTGCCAGTTTCAGCATTCGCTGGACGTGGCGGGGTGAATAGCCCAGCAGGTCGCCAGTCTGCGCAGGTGTTTTGCCTTCCTGCGCCATTGCGCGGAATCCGGCAATCTGTTCGGCTGGGTGCATATCCCGACGATGACCGTTCTCGGTCATCGATGCAGCCGTCGCCAGTTCCTGCGGAATAATTTTCACGCGGACAGGCCAGTCAGCCGGAAGGATGTTGCGCTCTGCCAGCATGTTGAGTGCTGCCAGTCGGCGACCGCCTGCGGCGACACCGTAACGGTCACCTGGCAGGGCATGCACGACCAGATTCTGCAGCAGGCGAACGCCCTTAATGGACTCAGCCAGTTCGCTGACGGACTCCGCAGAATACGGCACCGTGCGCACATTCAGCGGTGACTTAATCAGTGAGGCCAGCGGCACGCTCACTTCCTCCGTCTGCGCCAGCAGGGCAGACAGGACTGTTTCCTGCGTTTTTGCAGATTTACGGCTTGCTTTGCGGGTGGTTTCTGGTTCACACTTCGTTACAGGCATAATCATCCCCTTATAATTGCTTATGTCCTGCCGGACGTTCGCGCGTCCGGCACCTCTCTTACTTAAGAATCCCGAAATCCCTGATGGCATGATTCATCCAGTACCCGGCACCGTCCTCAAAATTCCAGGTACGCCAGACCAGGGCACCGTTATTGCGGACAACCAGGCGAAAATGTTCCCCGTGGTCATCCTCGATAAAGACGTTCCGGTACTGTGCGGCAACGGCTTCCGCCTGTTCGCGGGTAAAGGAGCCGTCAGGCAGCCCCTGAAGTATTCTGAAATATTCGCTCATCCTCATATCTCCGGTGATGCCCCGCGCAGGGCGGGGCGGTTATCACAGTCAGGCCAGTCAGAACGGGATATCGTCTGAAAACCCGTAATCCTCCCCCTCCGGCGGTTGCGGCTGAGGCTCGGGCTGCGCGGCCTTACGTCCACGGCCTTTCGTTTTCACGCCACCTTTTTTCGTCGCGTCAGCACTCTGTGGCTGCCCATTCTGCTGAGGCTTCGGTTGCGCCTGAGCGTTCTGCTGTGGTGCACTCCCCAGCATCTGCATGGTGCCCGTGGTCTTAACAAGAATTTCAGTGACGTAACGGGTGATACCGTTATCTTCCCAGCTACGGGTACGGAGTTGCCCCTCGATGTAGACCTGCGCGCCCTTGCGCAGATATTCACCAGCCACTTCCGCGAGCTTGCCGAACAGCACCACGCGGTGCCATTCCGTCTGCTCCCGCATCTCCCCCGTCTGTTTGTCGCGCCAGCTTTCTGACGTAGCCACCTGCAGGTTTGCCACTGCGCCCCCGTTGGGGATGTAACGGACTTCCGGATCATTGCCCAGACGCCCGACGAGGATGACCTTGTTGATACCACGTGCACTCATAAGAACCTCCTGACTGAAAGATGTGAGATAAACCGGATACCGGCGACGGGACGTTCATGTGCCCCTTCAGAGGAGCGAAAGCTCCTCCTGCCGTCCACTTCACAGGGGTTTCTCCCCGCAGTGGACCTTTCCGATGGGGGCCCGTTTACCGCCTCACGGGACAGCTGTCCGGGGGCGGACGCAAAATTTTTTGCCGGGTTCATGGCTAAAAATTTTGTGGCCGGTGCATCTCACCCTGGACAGATGGAACGGGAGGGGGTTACGTCTGCCCCCCGGAAAGTCCACAGCGGGAAACAGGCCGCAGAGGTGGCGGCAGGAGGGAAGACTGCTGCGCCATCAGGCGCAGTTTCCTCACACACCGTCAGGTGTGCAGGGAGCGCAGGTCACGGCGCGACAGGGGCGGCGCGACCGGAACGGTCGCTGCAAGCCCGGGTTTTCACGCATCGGACCGTAGCGACAGCCCGAAACCGCGCCAGCGGGTTCGGCGGAGACTGGCGGGTGCGCCAGCAGCTGCCTGTCGGAGTCGGGCCTGACGACCGGATGCCGCCAGGCAGCCGGGAGCCGAAGTGGGCGGTGCGACAGGAAGTCGCTTAACGTATTGTTTTACATTGATAAAACCAGCTATCCCATTAGCTGTAGCCTACCGGGACAGGCGCTGCCGGCAACGGCGGGGTCTGAAGCTCCCGGGACAACGAGAGCCGGGCGTCAGCCCGGGTAAAGCCCCGTGAGGGGCTTTACCTTGCTGCAAGCATCATGCGGCAGGAGAGCAAGGCTGGTCAGAAGGGTTAACACATGTGAACTGTTGATAAACACCGTTATCGGCAACAGGCCAAAGATGCTGACAGGCCTGAACCAAAAGGTACGGGGTCCGGTTGCTACCTCGCGCACAGGGAGCACATGGGCGCAGAGACCCCCGGTGAAGAGACAGAACCCGCCCTGACCCTCTGTATGTTAAGCGGAACCTGGTAAACCCGTATCGCTGCCTCACAGGCAGGTGAACCGCAAGGAACACTGTTAGCGGTGCGGGCAGAGGAGGACGGAAAAAGCGAATGCCCGGCTGTAATAACCGGGATACGGGGCAGGTTCCCCGACGCGAAAGCGGGCAGACTTCCGTCTGGTCTTTAATTGCATGAAAAGCTGTAAAGCAGTCAAAAGGATATCAGCGAGATGAATACACACATCAGTGTGTCCACGATACCCCACCCGACAGGCTGGCACACCATAAACTGGAAAGCATGCCATGCCCGGGTGCGAAAGCTACAGTTACGGATTGCAAAGGCAACCCGACAGCAACAATGGCGGCAGGTCAGAGAACTACAGCGCATCCTCACCCGCTCATTCTCCGGCAAAGCCGTGGCTGTCAGGCGTGTAACTGAAAATACCGGTAAAAGGACACCCGGTATTGACGGAAAAATATGGCACACACCGAAGGAGAAATGGGAAGGGATATGCAGCCTGAATCTGTGTGGTTACAGGCCACAGCCACTACGGCGAATATATATCCCAAAATCAAACGGCAAAACGCGACCGCTGGGCATACCCACAATGAGGGACCGGGCCATGCAGGCACTGTGGCTGCTGGCTCTGGAACCCGTATCCGAGACCACTGCTGACCACAACAGCTATGGTTTCAGACCAATGCGCAGCACGCATGACGCCATTGAGTCCATTTTTCTGCGGATGAGCCAGAAAGTATCGCCCAAATGGATACTGGAGGGCGATATTAAAGGGTGTTTCGATAACATCAGCCATGACTGGCTGCTTTCCCATATTCCGATGGACAGGAGACTGCTTAAAAAATGGTTGAAAGCAGGTTACATGGAAAGAGGCGTGTTTAACCATACGAACAGCGGGACACCGCAGGGAGGCATCATATCCCCTGTTCTCGCCAACATGGCTCTGGACGGACTGGAGAAGGAACTGATGCAAACGTTCAGGAAAAGTGGTTATCACAGTGCAAAGCACCAGGTGAATTATGTGAGATATGCTGATGATTTCATCTGTTCAGGCAGCTCCCGTGAATTGCTGGAAAATGAGGTCAGACCACTGATTGCAGCTTTCATGCGCGAACGAGGGCTGGAACTGTCGGAAGAAAAAACCGCGATCACACATATAGATAAAGGCTTCGACTTTTTAGGGCAGAACGTCAGGAAGTACAACGGTAAAATGCTGATTAAACCGTCGAAGAAAAACCTGAAGAACTTCCTCTGTAAAGTCAGAGAAATAATTAAACGCAATCCGACGCTCCCGGCATGGAAACTGATAGGCCAGCTAAACCCGGTGATCCGGGGATGGGCTACCTATCACCGACACGTCGTGGCGAAAGAAACATTTAATTATGTCGACACCCAAATCTGGCGAGCTATATGGCGATGGTGTGTAAGAAGGCACCCCCGAAAAGGATTGCGGTGGATCGCCGGACGATACTTCTCCTTTGAAGGCAGGCGCTGGATCTTTAAAGCCATAACCCCGGAAGGGAAAATTCTGACTCTCTTCCGGGCAATGGAAACACCGATAAAGCGCCATATAAAAATCAAAGGCGAAGCAACACCATACACCCCCGGAATGGAAATCTACTTTGAACGTCGTCTGGATCTAATCTGGAAAGGCAAATCAAAGAAGATGAAGACAGTAGTTCAACTCTGGAAGAGGCAGGGGAAACACTGTCCGCAGTGCGGACAACCCATAACCAACCAGACCGGATGGAATATACATCACCGGATCAGGAAAGTTATGGGCGGCAGTGACGAACTGACCAATCTCGAGTTGTTACATCCGAACTGCCACCGACAGTTACACAGCAAGGAAGCCGGTGCTCACCGAAAGCACTTATAAAGGCTTGAGCGGAGTGCGGGGAAACTCGCACGCTCCGTTCTTAGGGGGCGGCGGCGCAGCAATGTGCCGCTGCTACCCGACCAATAAAAGACAGCCAGAAACGGTGACAGTGTCACGGAATATCACACCTGTTCCCTGCATACAGCCATACACTACCTTCTGACCGGAAAGCCGGGCCGGCAGCGCCGCAGGCGCTGCACCCCGCATTTCCGGCAGGCGTCAGCCTGCCAGGGGTTTTCGCGCGGGCTGACAGGCGGCCTCCACCGCCTGCCCTGTATCACCTGTTTCTGCTGCCCTGAAGGATATAGTGACCACCGAGGAAAACCGCCTGCTGGTTCACCACAAAATCGCAGATTTCATCAACAATCTGCGCAGTGGTGAGCGGTTTCTGCCCCATTTCACGACGCCGCGCATTAATCACGGCTTTGTAATTGCGCAGAATTTCGCGGGTTTCTGTGCTGATATTCATGACATGTGCTCCCCGTCCAGCGCCTGTAACACAACGTCCATCGCTTCGCGTTCTTCCCTGACGAATGCGTCACCGTCGCCCCCGTTCTCACTCCCGACGGCATACAGGCGCTTCATTTCACTGCCTGCCAGCGCCATCACTTTTTCCAGCATCACCGCCGGGACTGTCACCTGACGGCTGACGCGCTTTTCTTCCATCAGTTCACGAACAACGTCGTGAACAACGCTGACATCCGCACCATGCTCAAAGGCATCGTCCAGCCGCTGCATGACGGTTTCCAGCTCATCGTCTGGCAGGTTCCAGTCCTGGGCTATGTGACGCACATCCCCACGGGTCAGCACCACGGCAAAAACGCATTCACTGTCCGGCACGTCTGTATCCAGCACTTCGCGGATAATTTCTTTAACAGTACAGTACATTTTCTCGTCTCCTTTACAGGGGCGGCATTGCCGCCCCGTCCGTTAATCAGTCCAGAGCCGCGTAAATCGCGTTGCATTCAGGGTGAAATTCGATGTGACGCCACAACTGCGCATCGCGCATCCGGTAAAGCTGGGTCAGTCCTGCATCACCGCTGTCGTGGTACAGCCACAACTGGCGGTTAATCACAAGGGAAGTCAGAATGATGCCTGCGGCATCAGCACTCACGGTACGGTCAAACCAGTTTGCACCGTTCACCATGTGGAAACGGTCGCCATCCGGCATCATGTAACCGCCACCGTCCGGCAGGCGGATGAAGTGCCAGAAGCCTCCCTGATATTCCGGCATCATTTTTTGCGCCAGCGCGTACACATACGCCTCGGCATACAGAAAATCGTTGCCAAACAGATACGGTAGAAAGGAGAGACGGTCGCACTCTTCAACGTTCAGAGTGACAGGTTTCGCATATTGCATGATGTTTTCCTCCGTTGTTCACATATTCCGCGACACCGGGCGGTGCCGTGCCTCCATAAAAGCCGGGCGATAAGGCGGGGATGCAGGGGCGCAAGGGAAGCCGCAGCCTGACGCACACGGCTGACGGGAGTTGCAGGGTGAGGCCGCGAAACCTGAGCGGACGAACGACCGGAAAATCACGGCAGACGGGAAGGAGGGACCGGGTGACCGCAGCGGCGAAGCGTACCCTTGCATCCCTGCCAGCCCGGCTAAGATGGAGGCACGGCACAGCCCGCACACGACGCTGAGGCCACATAACTGAAAAACCACAAGGCCATGCCCTGCATGGCCGGGTAAAGCGGAGCCGGCGGCGACTTCCTTTGTGCTCTGTCCGGGGACCGGCAGGAAAAAGGCGGGGATTTACCCCGCCAGTGTCATCATTTCCGGATTTTTGCCAGGGCATCCGCCATGCTGCGGATTTCGGCCCGGGCTTCCCGGACCACCTCCCGCAGAACACCACGGTCAAACCAGCGGCGGGGCGGTTCATCCGGTATACGCAGCACATCGCAGGCCAGCCCACTGGACAGGATATGCTCAATACAATCGCTGACCAGGTACATTTCCACCGACGAAAAACGTGCTCCCCGGTTCACGATGGCATCGAGCACCACGGGCAGGTTTTCGTCATCTTCATCGAGCCAGCAGGGGTGATCGCTTTCCTTCACGACCAGGCGAAAGCGGCGCGTCTGGCGGGTCAGCAACGTCTGACCGGTGGTGGTCAGCGCCGCACGGATACGCCGCGCATCTTCTGCCACCTGGTAACAGATGCTTCGTACCGCATCGTGCACCGCATCAAGAACAGCCCTGATTTCGTCTTCGGTCAGCCATTCTCCGGCATACGGGAAAGACACCTGCGTTCCGTCTGCCGGAAGTACCGGCAGCGACTGCCACTGACTGCCGGACAGTACCAGTTCCGCCCCGGTTCCGGTCAGTCTCTGAATGGCGGAGGCCAGGAGCGGCGGCAGTACGCCGCCGTGACGGTTGATAAGTAACGTCGCCAGCCGGGGCGCATCCAGCCGCACGTAAATGCTGATCCAGCCCGGATAGTTCGGATTTCGCTGGTCAACATCCGTCTCTTCCGGCCAGCCCTGCGCCAGCAGCAGGTTACGGGCGTGACGACAAACCAGTGCATTCAGCGTTTTGTTCATGATTAAGCGTTCTCCCTGTATCGCCGCCCGCAGGGCAGGCGGCGATAACATCAGTTGTTTTCGTGTGTGTTGTTTTTCAGCAGGGTGCGGGCCTGATTAATCACTGCCTGACGGCGGGTAACACATTCCGGGACGGCAAGGCCGTTATCACGGGCGGCCCATTCACGTTTCCACAGTGCCTGTTCAGCGGTCTGAATCAGGGACGCCAGCAGTTCAGCAGGGACGGTCACCTGGCGGTTTTCTCTCACGTTGCTGATAATCTCCATCGCCACGCCGGAAGAAATACCGGACTCAATCCGCTGGTCTTCCGGGATGTCCTCCAGGCGCGCCAGGACGGTCCTGATTTCATGATCGGACAGGGAAATATCCATTCCGTCAGCGAGGGCCTGAATCTCTTCAGGGGACCAGACAACCAGCATCAGTGGCGTGTCTGCCGGATACTTTGCTGCCAGCTCCCGGCAGAGTATTTCGCATGTTCCGTACATACTCTCTCCCCTCAATCTTTGAAGCAGGAATCCAGTTCCAGAATTTCGGTATATGCCTCCATCAGGAGGCGGTTTGCGCGAAACAACGTCTGACGCACCAGACGTTCCGGCAGGGTGTCAGCATTAAAGCTGTACCGCCGCTCCATCTCATTCATGGTTGTACGCAGGTCGCACATGGCATTGGCCACCTCCGCCACTTCGGCGCGAAGTTTTTCATGTCCGGCATAGTTCATTTACGCAGCCTCCGGCATAAACCAGTCATCATTTGCGGCCCCCTGCTGCATGGCCCGCTGTACGGCAGCCAGACGTTGCTGTCCGGCACGGTGATACTGCTCAAGCAGCTCGATACCGATATACCGGCGTCCGGACTGAAGGGCAGCCACGCAGGTTGAGCCGCTGCCTGCAAACGGGTCCAGCACAATCGCGTTCGGATGTGTGAAGCTCTCAATCAGTGGTTGCAGGCTGGTAACAGGCTTTTCCGTCGGGTGATGACGATTGCCTGAATATTTCCAGCCCAGCACGTCGGGTAATGGCTTCTGAGGCAGCGCCGGACGGCCTTTTGCCAGAACGTAGGCGCATTCGTGGCGATAACCCACATATGCGGCCTTCGATGTGTAGTTTTTGGTGAAGACCAGGTGCCCAACCACACTGAATCCCGCATTTTTCCAGGCGGCCATAAAGCGATCGACGCGGTTCCAGCCGTAGAAGCTGACCATCAGCGCATCTTTTTTGAGTACGCGATACATTTCATTACAGGCTGGTTGCAGCCATTCATCGGTTTTATCGCCGGCGATGGTACGCCCCTGTCGGTCACGAAAACCGACGAGGTATGGCGGGTCAGTCAGTATGAAATCAATGCCGTTATCAGGAATACGCGCCATAACATCAATGCAGTTACCGAGGACAAAACGGGACATAACAACACTCCTTCTTTCTCAGAGGGCACCGGGAGGGCACCCCTGTGGTGCCCGTTCCCCGCTGCCTGTGGGCTGTTCACCGCGTCCGGTAACGGGTCAGGCCGACCGTGGAATATCGCAGCCGTCGTCTTTTTGACGGCGAGAATATGCCGCGAAAGCGGCTTGAAGGGCGTTCATCAGAAAAGGGCGACAGGCTGGCGTACACTGTCACCGACGCCAGCCGGGAGCGGTAAAAGCGCCCGTCCCGTGCCCGCCGGACGCGGGACACTGACCACAGGCAGCGTTTATGCCGCGCCGCATCAGCCGGCGCAGTAAACAGAGGAGCACGGCGACATCCTTTGTCGGAAAAGAAACGGGCGGTTGCCCGCCCGTCTCCGTCATACTTCATCCCCCGTAATGCGCCACCTTGTCGACTATCCACGCAGGTCCGGTGACTTCCGGCAGTTCATCGTCATCTGTCGGGGAAGACCATTCCAGTTCCCCCCAGAGCACATCAACGAGCTCTCCGCGCTCATACAACTGCCAGCCACAGAAATTGCAGCCCTGTTCGGCGTACCAGTGCTCCAGCGTGCAGCCGAAACGGCGGCTTAATGCTGCAACAACGTCGCTTTCCGGCTGACACCACGGCGTGTCGAAATCCACCTGAATGCAGTTGTCTCCCTGACTACTGATATTCAGGTCATACCCACAAGGCCACTTCACGCCATACCGTTCTGTATACCAGTGATATGCAGAAGGAACACCGTTCAGAACACCACCATTAAAGCCATTCACTTCAACATCCAGGCGGGTCGGCAGAACCGTCAGCAGGTCAAACGGCATGGTTTTTTCCGGCACTACGTTGTCACACAGACGGTTCCACCACACCGATACATCCTCGCTACCCCAGATGTCACACCAGTCACCTCTTTTTGCGGTGAAATGCACAGTGATGGTTTCCCTGACATCATCCGGTAATCCTTCCCAGCGACGCTGTCCAGTACCACTCTGCAGCCAGAGTTCATGCAGCATCAGGCAGTTTTGCTCATCCAGCAGTACACCGTTCTGCAGGTGTGTCAGCCAGCGGGTGAACGCGATATTTTCCGTCGATACAGCACCACGTCCGGCAGCCGTCACTCCGGGGCACTGTTCAGAGCGGATATTTTCAGTGATCTGCAGAAGTCCGGCACTTCCGGCCAGAAACAGCTGAATACCTTCATTTGTGGCGCGGCGATAAAGCGGTGTAACTGCACCGCTGGCCAGTCGTTTAATCTCAGCGATCTGTGCCGGTTCACCAGAAAAATACATACGATTCGAGCACCAGTTTGGCATGGGAATTCTCCTCTCACATGCGGCCTCCATCAGGCCGTGCCGCACCTGTTACCGGGCGACCGCATACGAATGCAGGTGCGGCCCCGAAGCCGCAGCGCGTGGAGGAGGAACGACGAAACGTGACCGGGTGAGGAGGCCGGCGACAGCGACACACTTGCATCGGATGCAGCCCGGTTAACGTGCCGGCACGGCCTGGGTAACCAGGTATTTTGTCCACAGAACCGTGCACAAAATGCTGTGGATAAGCTGGACACAGCAGCCCACAGCAGGCATACAGCCACACACTCAGAGAATTGAGCGTTTTTTAGTCACAACAATGACATTTGACTGTGTGCGGATTCAGTTATTAGAATACTGTATATACATACAGCAAAAGAAAAGGGAGATGAGAACATGATCCGCATTGAAATTCTTTTCGACCGCCAGAGCACAAAAAACCTCAAATCAGGCACACTTCAGGCGCTACAGAATGAAATCGAACAACGTCTGAAACCACACTACCCGGAAATCTGGCTGCGTATAGACCAGGGCAGCGCCCCGTCTGTATCTGTCACAGGAGCCCGCAACGACAAGGATAAAGAACGTATCCTGTCTCTGCTGGAAGAAATCTGGCAGGACGACAGCTGGCTGCCTGCAGCATGAGTACCGTTTATCACCGTCCGGCTGACCCTTCAGGCGATGACAGTTACGTGCGACCGTTGTTTGCCGATCGTTGCCAGGCCGGTTTTCCTTCGCCTGCCACTGATTATGCTGAGCAGGAACTGGATCTGAACAGCTATTGCATCAGCAGACCTGCAGCCACCTTCTTTCTGCGCGCCAGCGGTGAATCGATGAACCAGGCTGGCGTGCAGAATGGTGATCTGCTGGTAGTGGACAGGGCCGAAAAACCACAACACGGGGACATCGTTATCGCTGAGATCGACGGTGAGTTCACCGTCAAACGACTGCTGTTGCGCCCACGCCCGGCACTGGAGCCGGTTTCAGACAGCCCGGAGTTCCGCACACTGTATCCGGAAAACATCTGTATTTTTGGTGTTGTCACTCACGTGATACACAGGACGCGGGAGTTACGCTGATGTTTGCACTGGCTGATATCAACAGTTTCTACGCCTCATGTGAAAAAGTTTTCCGCCCGGACCTTCGCAACGAACCGGTCATCGTACTCAGCAATAACGATGGCTGTGTGATCGCGCGCAGCCCGGAGGCAAAAGCCCTTGGCATCAGAATGGGGCAGCCCTGGTTTCAGGTGAGACAAATGCGCCTGGAGAAGAAAATACATGTATTTTCCAGCAATTATGCGCTGTACCACAGCATGAGCCAACGGGTTATGGCTGTTCTGGAGTCGCTTTCTCCCGCAGTTGAGCCCTACTCAATTGATGAAATGTTCATTGATTTGCGGGGGATAAATCATTGCATCTCTCCGGAGTTTTTTGGTCATCAGCTCAGGGAACAGGTAAAGAGCTGGACAGGACTCACCATGGGGGTGGGCATTGCGCCTACAAAAACGCTGGCTAAAAGTGCACAGTGGGCAACAAAGCAATGGCCACAGTTTTCCGGAGTGGTCGCGCTGACGGCAGAAAACCGTAATCGGATCTTGAAGCTACTGGGGCTGCAGCCAGTTGGTGAGGTCTGGGGAGTAGGACACAGACTGACGGAAAAGCTGAATGCGCTGGGTATTAACACAGCACTGCAGCTGGCGCAGACTAACACGGCATTCATCCGGAAAAACTTCAGCGTCATTCTTGAGCGTACGGTACGCGAACTCAACGGCGAGTCCTGCATATCCCTGGAAGAAGCACCACCGGCAAAACAGCAGATTGTCTGTAGTCGCAGTTTTGGTGAACGAATCACAGACAAAGATGCCATGCACCAGGCTGTTGTTCAGTATGCAGAGCGGGCCGCAGAGAAACTACGTGGGGAGCGTCAGTATTGCCGGCAGGTGACGACATTTGTACGGACATCACCCTTTGCAGTAAAAGAACCCTGTTACAGCAATGCCGCTGTGGAAAAGCTTCCATTGCCCACACAGGACAGCCGGGACATTATTGCCGCCGCATGCAGAGCCTTAAACCATGTCTGGCGTGAAGGGTACCGCTATATGAAGGCAGGTGTCATGCTGGCTGATTTCACACCATCGGGTATAGCGCAGCCGGGATTATTTGATGAAATCCAGCCCCGTAAAAACAGTGAAAAGTTAATGAAAACACTCGATGAACTGAACCAGTCGGGAAAAGGGAAAGTGTGGTTTGCGGGGCGAGGAACCGCCCCTGAATGGCAAATGAAACGGGAAATGTTGAGTCAGTGTTATACAACTAAATGGCGAGATATTCCCCTGGCCAGGCTGGGTTAGTTCAGTCATCTCCGAACATATTTTCAGCGTTTCTTCTGGTCTGGTCTTCACCGTCATTTCTCGACAGACTCTGCTCTGTAAGAGGAGTACTGCAATCCACAGACGTATGGAGACCAGATTGTTTTTCCAGTAATTCAAGCAATTTCTTTTCAACCGAAAAAGCACCTGGTATTACGCTGGAAATCACCTTATTAATATCATCCAGAGTCGTATTTTCTGTCAGTAACTCCGATATCAGCAAAGGAAGACGTTTATCTATAGCTGCAAACGCCGCACCAGTAACTAACATCGCGCGCATGAAACGTCCCCGCTCCTTCAGTTTTTCATTTGCAATGAGCTCATCTGCTATCTTATCTCCTGTCCGTTCATCCGGGAAAAGTTCAAATGAGCAGCGTCTGGATTTATTTTCATCACTCATTAGTCACACCACCTTTCATTTTTATCATTCCCATGACTAAATCAAACTGCGGGGATGAGCTCAGATAAAAGCGCTCATCAGGAACCTTAGTCAGGTTCTTCACAGCCTCGGCCACAATTTCAGCCCCACCACCAACACACATTACATGTGTATAGTCGGTGAAACGGCTGATGACATCATTAACTCGTTTAATAAGCAACTTCTGCCGTTCATTGATAACATTAATGATAGACTCACGCTGTTCAGCATTATAAATGCGACGGGAAAGGTAGTCAGGTTCATTACGGTGCACAATGATATTGTCAGCCTGGAATGAGCTCACTCTTGTATTAGCATGTACAGCCATCTGTTCCTTAACCCCGGATGTAATCAGGGACACGCCGATATTCGGATCACACCAGGTTTTTGTAATCCCTGTCATTTTGCTACGAACATGCGACACATCAAGAGTTGTACCACCGAGATCTACGATCAAAAGGGATTCATCATCCTCAAGCCCCGCAAGAACACTGAAACCAGCGGGAATACTTTCAGGAAGAACGGAAACACTGCGAATAACAAATGCATCACTCCCCTGCACCCGTACTTCACGCATCACATTTTTTTTCTTTCTTTCAATGTTTTGCTTATTTTTCTGATTGTTGGCGTCAAGGTATTCAGAGATCGGCAATGTGACGATGACATCAACAGGCTGCGCTTTCAGGCCGGTCTGCTGTAGCGCATGCTGAATGGCCACAACATTCACATCACTGTACTGATAGCGTGTTTCAGTCGTTACGACAGCATCAGCACTTAATGGATCAAATGAAAACTTCTCGCCGTCGATCTCGTAATTAGCCGGAGCAGCATCATCCAGTAAACTAAAAGACCATTCCGGTTTAAAGCTGTTAGGGCTGATTAACGTTTTCACGTCACCATCCTCCAACCAGGCAAGTTTAATGTTGGTAGAACCATCATCAATAAAGATTTTCATAACCAGTCTCCGTTGCTCATAAACAAATAGAAAAAACAAACATACTTCATACATGCAATGTATATTCAATTATAATGAAAAAACGGTCTTTTTGAAAGGACAAATGCAACATAAAAACACGATAAATTGCATGTACATTGTACACACAACTTTAAGACCAGAGGAAATCATAGATACAAAAACATTATGAAGGTTATATGTGATACATAAATGCAATATAAAAACATCGTGGACATCATGGTTCAGGTTAAGGGAAAAGGAATGAAATGGTGAAACTGAGAGGAAAGGAAAGCGGTGACGAATCATGTCACCATAAACAGAAAGATGTCTAATGGGGACTCTTTAGGTACGTGAAGAATCCCCATAACGCATTTAAAAGACACACATCAGATACCCTTAAGGTATCCGATAGTTTATTGACCTATTGCACCATCACGTTCAAGCTTCTCTCTTATAGCCTCAATAATATATGAGCTAAAATCCAGAGATGTTTTACTGGTCGCTTTAAGTTCCGCATGAGCTTCAAAATACGACAGCGGTATGGCCTTAAGATTCTTAGCCTTCGTCCTGGCAGCCACGGGACGACCTGAAACTTCCTCTGCACCTTCATTTGGCTGAGACGGGGCTGTTGCTGTTACGGCAGAAGAAGAAGTTTGTAATCTGGCAGAATCCACCAGGTTTTTCAGTTTTTCAGCCTGTGCACTAAATTTCGCTTTGCTCATGAGATAACCCAGGATGTTTGTTAGATACTTAAAAGATATCCATTAAAAGCCCAAAGGATACTATATGGATACCCAATAGACACACCTTACTGTTTGTTATTTTCAATCAGATGATTGATTTCTTCGATCAGGGCAATAACTTCCTTACCTCCTGCCGAATAGCGCCCATGAACAGACTCAGTGATTCCCATCCCAGTCTCAATGACATCCTCAAATTCTGCACGAGCAGAAATGCGGCTCTTCATCAGCTTCAGATGTTTGAACGATGGCAGGATTGCATCAAGCTTAGGGAATTTCTTCTTGTTAGGATTAACTTTACAGAGATACAGGTGAGCAGTTATATCGGTCCCCATGATAGAGCTGATTTCGTCCAGTACTCCATCAAAATGCATCAAACCAATACGTTCAGTCAGGGAGTCTTTTGAAGGAACAATAACGCAGTCTGCAAAGGCAATCGCAGTACGGGTAAGATCTGAGTCAAATCCCCCACAGTCAATAAGTAACGTCTTATCGCTGTTCTTGTAGGGAGTCATAATTTCGATTAACTCATCCACTGTTTTGGGTACTTTCACGGAAATTTCTTTTCCTTCAGGTCTCAGCCCCAGAATGATAGAAAGCCCGGTATGAGTATCCAGATCAACTGTATCAGACTTCATTTCACCAACAATGTTTACGGATGAAGTTGTCTTACCCACACCACCTTTGGGATGCGTATTAGCAATAACAGGCATAGTGTATCTCCAGAATCCACATGTAATACCCATAAAGACCCCATAAGACACCTTTCGGATATCCAAGAGGTACTCAATAGATGTTTTTTTACTCTATACCGGTCCTGCATGTCAACAGAATATGAAATACCGATAATATATCCATGAGATATCCGAAAGGGATTTAAAAAAGTCAGAGCTTATGGAATTCTTTTGAGCATAGACACCGCATCGGACTCAGGCATCGAAAACTGCACCCGGTGCCGTGCAGCCACATCCAGTGCAAACACCTTCGTGTAGACCTCCGTTGAGCTGATGGACTTATGCCCCATCAGACTCTGCAGGACCTTCAGCGGTATACCGGCATACAGCATATGCATCGCATAGGAATGGCGGAACGTATGTGGCGTGACCGGGACAGAGAACGTCACTCCATCAGCGGCAGCGGCGGCAACCGCCTCCCCAATCCAGGTCCTGACCGTTCTGTCCGTCACTTCCCAGATCCGCGCTTTCTCTGTCCTGCCTGTTCGTTTATTACGCCGTTCCATGGGGATTTTCAGTGTGGCCACCATCGTCTGCAGCTGGCTGACGTACCAGGAGTCGGAGAGCGGAACCAGCCGGTGAGTCTGCTGCCCGGCGGGCGTTCTTCCTGCCGTCCTGGCGGCTTTTTCGGTCCGTTGTTTCAGGGTCGCAAGCTGCACAAACGGATACGGAGGCGTGAGCGAAAAATCCCCCCGCGTCAGCGCCAGTGCTTCATTAATGCGCGCACCGGTGTTCCACAGTGTGGCCAGCAGCATCTTGCGGCGCAGATCCGGGACGTAATGGAGCAGGGCGCTCACTTCAGGGGCCAGCAGGTATTTGGGCAGTTCATCATGAACCATCGACATCTGGCGGAGTGCCAGCGCTGCCGGATAATCGATGGCAACAGGAAGCTGAGCGGCATCCCGGGCATGGTGGATCGGTGCCGGCAGGTGCTGCATATCAGTGTTCACTCCACGGGGAAACGTCGGGCAGGTTTTCCACAACCCGGTATTTTCCCGGATAACGGAGCTGGTTACCGCCACGCGTCCAGACGGTGACAACAAAACCCCCTCCCTGGTTGTTTTCGGGGAGCAGGCGATCGCACTGCTCACTCAGCATGTGGATCACGAACGGCGCATCGCTGCCGTCTTCAAATACCAGTTCCAGCGCATCGCGGCCATGGAGCGTTCCCTTACTGATGATGACGTACTCAGCTCCCCGCATCTCCCTGAGTAAATGTTTTGCCGCATCCGGGACAAGCAGCCTGGCTGCGCCGGCATTCCAGCTGAGGTAGACATATCCGGCCTGCGCCTGTACAGACTGCCAGTAATCCGTTCTGGCGACAGCCTGACCTTCATTCTCAATAAAAAACATGGGTGACTCCTTTTTTCTTTTCCGGGCAGGGACGGTCATGCGATAACGTCATCCATCATCACTGCCCTTACCGTCACGCCGTCTGATAACATCATGCCGTTATCATCATCACCATGATAACAAGCATCCATATAACCACGCAGTTAAATTACCGGAGAGCCGTTTCCGTCAGATCCGACTTTCCGGAATATCACAACTTTCCGGAAGTGTACCACGATGAGGAAATAATCATATCGCTGTTTTCCGCCCCTGCACGGCGCATCACAGGCAAGGGAAATAACACAACATATAGTGTCATCAGCAGCTGAATGCAGCACTACATATTGTGCTTACAGGAGGTGGCGTTGTGTGGGGGGAGAGGAAGATCCGTGACCTGGGGTTTTCGGATCTCCGGAGAAATAAGAAGAGGCAGGCATTGTTGTAGCATTAAAATCCTCAATTTTAGAAGCATCACAATTTTCAAAAACTAAAAAACTGATTAATAGCTAATAATAAAATGCTAGGTTAGCATTAAGAACAAAACAAACATTAAAGGATCGATGATGCTAAGCCAGCTTAACCTGCGTTTTCACAAAAAACTTATCGAGGCGCTGAAAACGCGTGCCGGTCGGGAAAATACTTCGGTCAACGCCCTAGCCGAACGCTTCCTCGATGACGGCCTGAAAACGGTCGCGCCCGGTGACGGGTATTTTCAGCTCATTGCCGATCCGGAGGCCACGGTCCGGCAGCTGTACCGGCATATCATTCTGGGCCAGACCTTCGGCACGTCAGCGCTCTCCCGCGACGAACTGCGCTTTGTCCTGGTTCACGTCAGGGAGGCCTTCCTGCGCGGGCATAATAGGCTGGCCACACTCCCGGCCCTGGACACGCTGCTGGACATCACTGGCAACCTGCTGGCCTGGCAGGTGGAGCACGATCGCCCTGTGGACGGTCACTACCTGAAGGGGATTTTCCGCCTGGCCGGGAAAAACTGGACGGAAGAGTTTGAAGCCTTCCGGGCAGCGCTGCGCCCCGTGGTGGATCAGATGTATGCCGAACACCTCCTGCGTCCGCTCGAGAGCGACTGTTTTGGCCTGGCGGAGGTGCCGGACGCGGTGCTGGCAGAAATCTTCACCCTGCCGCGGCTGAAAGCTGTTTTCCCGTTGATGCTGCGCGGCCTGGACTGGAACACAGAACAGGCAAGAACGCTGGCACAGGAGCTGCGCCCGGTTATTTCTGCCGTCACGGAAACCATTGAGGCCGGCACGCTGCGCCTGGAGATCCGCGTTGACGGCCAGCACCCCGGAGAACGCCCGGGGGCCTGGTACACCACACCCCGTCTGCACCTGCTGATCACCGGCCAGGACTTCGTGGTGCCGTACGGCTGGGAAGCGTTATCCGAACTGCTGGGCCTGTTCACGCTGTATGCCCGGCATCCGGAAGCCCTGACGCACGGTCACCAGGGGGAGCGAGTGATGTTCTCCCCGCCCGGAAACGTCACGCCGGAGGGCTTCTTCGGGATAGACGGCCTGCGGATTTTTATGCCGGCGGAGGCCTTTGAGACGCTGGTCCGGGAGCTCGCCACGCGGTGTCAAGAAGGCCCGCTGGCGGAGGCCCTGACCGGGCTGCGCTGCCTGTACGGAGATCTGTAATATGAAGATACTGAGGCAGCTGTGGAACCAGAAAGGGCTTGATGCGGCAGTTGAAGATGTACCTGAGGATCGATACGGTTTCGGTAATATCGCAGAAAATATATCCCGTTCCATCCTTACTCTTCCTCTGGAGGCTTCAAATGTTGTCGGAATAGAAGGTGCATGGGGATCGGGTAAAACAAGCCTCCTTAATCTGATCCTGAGAAACCTTGCCCTGAAAAAAGATGCTCACACGCATGTGCTGCATATTTCTCCCTGGCTGAGTGGCGGCAGTCCGGTTGAAGCGCTCTTTCTTCCGGTTGCCACGGTTATCCAGCAGGAAATGGAAATACGCTATCCCCCGAAGGGCTTCAAAAAGCTCTGGCGTAAATATCTGTTGTCACCGGAAGCTCAAAAAGTGATTGAGTATGCTCAGGATACTTCATCGCGCGTCCTTCCACTGGTTCAATATATCGGACAGTTTTCCAGCATTATTAACTGGATAGCAGGCGGAATAAAGGTATTTTCAGACAGCCGTCTGGCTGTTGATCAGAAAACCACGACAAAGCTTCGGGCTGAAATTGCAGGACAACTGGTGAGTCTGGATCTGAAGTTCATTGTTGTCATGGATGATCTGGACCGACTGGAGCCATCCCAGGTGGCGGAAGTGTTCAGGCTTGTGCGTGCAGTAGCCGATCTGCCCCGCTTTACCCATATTCTCTGTTATGACAGGCAGATTATCACTCATGCCGTTGAACATGCGCTGAATATCGAAGATGGCAGCCGTTATCTCCAGAAAATCATTCAGCTTAGTTTTAAATTACCCCGACCTGAAGCCTTTGATTTACGTAATGAATTTCGCCAGCGGGCTGAGGCTCTATATCAGCAAATTAATAATCAACCGCCAGACTCTGGAATGGTAAGGGATCTCATCGCGGTGACTGATACCTATGGTGCCGCACTTTCGACGCCACGGGAAATCCATCAGGCCATTAATTCCCTGATTTTTCTTTATCCGGGGATGCGGGATTTTGTTTATTTCCCTGATTTGTGCCTGCTTCAGCTTATACGGGTGACAAACCCGGCTCTGTATGACTGGACAGAGCATTACCTGACAGAACGGTCCGTGATTGAAACCGGTCAGGGTATGCTTTCTGACGGAGAGAAAGCAGACTTCCGGGAGGGGCTTATCAGATGTATGAAGACGTTCAGGGCATCAAATGCAGACTCGTTTCTGACACTTGCAGACTGGATCCCAGGTATCAGTGGACATAATGATGAATATCTGAATCTTTTTGAGCCCGTCAGTGAGGATTTTCGTCATATCCAGACGACCGGTAAACGACTCAGCAGCCTGACGCACTGGCGATATTATTTTGCCTTCTCCTCACCACAGAATGTTCTGCCACCTGAATTCTTCAGACAGCTTTTTGAACAGGCTGGCGTATCGGAAAAACAGCAGCAGCTTTCTGAATTGCTGCTCTCAAAAATCAACAGTGTGGGCAGTCTGTCCGGAACCTGGTTTGAACATATACTGAGCAGACTGACTCCAGGCCTGATAAGAGAACGTAATTTCGAAGAGTGCGCAGGACTGGTTCATTTTTTCTTCGATCACACCGATGAGGTGAGCACTCGCTTCAGTATCCGTAACCCATGGTTTTCCCTGCGTGAAATGGCCATTAATGAGGTTGTACGGCATCTGCTGAAGCATATGCAGGATATTGATGAGACCAGAACGATCACGCTTATGGAAAAACTGATCGTTACGGGTGCTTCGCCGTTCTGGATAGCCGATTTTATGCGGGATCTTATCTGGGAACATGGACTTGCTCAGAATGCAGTACCTTCGCCTTCAGACGCTCTTTTCAGTCGCGATATTACGGAACGGTTGCGTGACAGGTTTGCGGAACGTATGAATCAACCAGAACTTCAGCAACAGCTTCTCCTGCGCAAGTCTCTTCTCGGGTATCTCTACGCCTGGAGAGACATGAGTTCAGGTGAAACCGTGAAGCAATGGGTCAGAGAAGTTACTACCACTGATGAAGGCCTTGTTAACCTGTTGATACGATTACAGACCAGTGTCTTCAGCTCCCACCGAGGGGCATATCGCCGGATTGCGCGTGACCAGGTCAGTCCGTTCTTTGATGACTGGCCAGCAGTCGAAGAGAAGTTGAAGGTTATGCTGTCCGGCAACGAGCTGACTCCGGAGCAGGAAGCGCTCAAAACAGCGCTGGAAAATGACGACTGACCAAAAATTAAGGCCGCTTAGCGGCCTTTTTCTTACTAAATGAAGGAGATCAGGCGCTTAATGCTTTATCCTTGTCAAAAGGAACACCGGCATACGCAAGCTCACTCAGCAGTTTGCGTTTCCATCCACCATGCTCATCAAGCTCGGTATAGAGAACCCCGGCAAGATCTGAAGGGATTTCGATATCTCCCTTCCTGAGTACAAGTACTTTCCCGCGTCCAAGCTTCCCGGCGAAATATCCGAGCTCATACAGGACATTCTGGCGTGCGCGGAGACGTGTGCTTTCAGATGCCAGAGCACTGCCGCTATCGTCGGGCGTCATCAGCACGATGGCAAAACTGACATCCCCTGACTCTGCTTCAAATTTCTCGATAATCGTCCTGGAGCCGTCAGGACGTTCTGAAAGAATGATTTCCTCAAGACCTATCCGGGATATAAAACGGGCAACAGACTGAAGGGCATCATTATCATGGCCATGAACAATAAAAATTTTTCGGGAAACCGGCCGAAACACTGCAGGCTCAGGATCGTGTTGGTTTTCCACATACAACTGGTAATCGCGCACGAACGGGGCAACTAATGACGACGTGAATTTTCGAATGGATTCAATAATGTTTCGATCATAGAAAAATGTATGACAGAAATTAAAGGAAAAATTGTTATCGTCTGCCATTTTCTCGATCAGCAGCAACTTCAGGCCCAAAATATCAGCGGGCTCATCAGGCCACTGTAGAACAGCGGAACCAGCCATGCTGGATTCAGTATCTTCACTCCTGGCCAGAAAGGTATCAAGTTCAACATTGCGGGTCAGATGTGCATTAACTGACTGCAGATTCTCTGAGTTCAAGAGCCGGGCCAATTGCTTAAGAGGTTGCTGATAGTTCTGAACGTCAGCGCGCTGAAGGTCGAATACGCAATTTTTAAGTGACTGAAAGATATCAATTGCCATCCTGCCCGCTCTCCTGTCTTTGTTGTTCTGCTCTGTCCAGAATCTGTTGGCGCAGATTTTCTTTCATGTGTTCGATTAATGGGCTGACCATCGGATTAGTGGCATAACCAGAAGCGCGTTCGTACACCATGGAATAGGCTTCCTGAATCGCGTTCTCAATGCTGACAGGATCGTTAGCATCGAAGTGGACATCATAACTTCCGTTTAATGCCTCTGTTGCTCTCTCAACCTCTTTTAGCTGTTTCTGCATTTTGTCTAAACCTGTGATTTTGACGCTCATAACAACCTCCGGACTAAGTGAGATGTATCAACCTTTATAGATAGCACGTTGGAGATGTGGGGTAAGGGATATCACTCAAATTCCATGTAATTTCATTAAGATCAGACTTAACCTTTTTTCGGATCTCCGATAAAAAAGAAAGAAATAGAGATATGCTAAACATATGCCTGGCATCTACATATGCTACCGCTATACATATGCCACACATCTGCCTATACTAAACATATGCACACACCCGGTGCTTTGAATATTCCGGATATGTTTCACATATCCATATGCTCGGGAGAGAAAAAACATGAGAACCGTATCGATATTCAAAAATGGCAACAACCGCGCCATCCGTCTGCCTCGTGATCTGGATTTTGAGGGGGTGAGCGAGCTCGAGATCGTCCGGGAAGGGGACAGCATCATCCTGCGCCCCGTCCGGCCAACCTGGGGATCATTCCTAGAGTACGAAAAAGCCGATCCAGATTTTATGGCGGAGCGCGAGGATGTTGTCAGCGACGAAGGGCGATTTAACCTGTGAACAAGACTTATATGCTTGATACCTGTATCTGCTCGTTCATCATGCGTGAACAGCCAGAAGCCGTCCTGAAGCGTCTGGAGCAGGCGGTGCTACGCGGCCACCGTATAGTGGTCTCGGCCATCACCTACTCTGAAATGCGCTTCGGGGCTACCGGCCCAAAGGCCTCACCACGTCACGTCCAACTGGTCGATGAATTCTGCGCCCGCCTCGATGCCATCCTGCCCTGGGATCGCGCCGCAGTAGACGCCACCACGAAGATTAAAGTGGCACTGCGGCTGGCCGGGACGCCGATCGGCCCGAACGACACGGCGATTGCCGGGCACGCCATCGCCGCCGGGGCGATACTGGTAACGAATAATACAAGAGAATTTGAGCGAGTGCCTGACCTGGTGCTGGAAGACTGGGTGAAGTAAGACACTCTTTTCAAAGTCAGGAGATAAGGGCACCAAGAAACAGCCCGTATACGGGCTGTTTTAACAGATATCTACAGTAAGCGGTCCTAAACTGTAGGGTATCTTCGAAGATCAGACTATCAGGGAGCTAAAGCCTATCTTCCGGCGGCAAAAACAGTGGCTCAAGCGATACGGGCAACCGAGCTCTGGTTTGCTGCCGGTGGCAGGGCGATGAGCTTGTCACATTCCATAATCACGTACTCCGGGATGAGATCGAATCTGGACGGATCTAGTTGACAGATGAACTCATTTTCAATGTGGTACGTTTCGTTAACGAATTTTCGTATTACCGGATGGTCCTGATCCAGTTCCAGTAAACGGAATACCTGCAGTTTTTCATAGCCGTTACGACAGCGACGGTACAGGTTTTTTATTTCATCTGGGCTGCTGACGAGAGCCTGAAGTCGCGGGTAATCAAAACTGTCCACATACTCCCGGATATCCCGCAAGGCCTGCTGAATTTTCTCAGGAGCCATTTTGGGATAGCCCGAGCCCGCAGCGGCAGGCTCGCGATAATCCAGCGGGACGACGCGTCGATGGAATAGATTGGATAGAAGCTGATAAGCATCACCACGTTCGTCAACGATTTCAAAGTAGCGACGAAGATAGATGAGCTTAATGATCTCCTCACAGTCTGCTGACGCGGTGATGGATTTGCAGATCTGCATGAATGTCATGATATCGCCGTCGTTAACAGGTAATTCTTCTATGACTCCAGCAGACAGGCGCAGGCAGGAGGCGGTCACCTGATTACTGAACAACCTTCTGACTGACTTCAGCGTGTCAATCACAGGCTCCACGTCATGCGTCAGCATAAGTACAGTCCGGTTCTTCAGGCATTCACCACTTGCACGTCTGAACAGCATTTCAAGAATGGCAAACTTCTTGTTTTTATCAAAAGAAGATATGGGATCATCAAGGATAATCAGTCCCGGGTTTTTTGACAGGCATTCATACATGAATAACACAATCGCAAAGGCGTTCCGTTCTCCATAGCTGAGATGCTGGCTACCGCCGCTGACGTACCCGTCAAAATCTATGTGTCGTAGCCTGAGTTTTCTCTGCTCTCCCTCGCCGGCTATATCCACCCTGTATTTATAGCCTGCATAAGTGAGGAAATTATTGATGTTTGTTTTGTGCTGTGCGATCAGCCGGATCATGCTGTCCCGGTGCCGGTTAATTTTTCCCTGCAGCGGTCCGGCAAGGTTTATCAGGTCCATAAGGGCCGCGTTCAGTCTGTCGGTGATCCCCTGCATGAGTTCGGATTGCAGATCAGGGAAGAACTGCAGGTCAATCAACCTGGCAGTGAGCACCTCCCGAACGTTCTGCTGTTCCTGCAGGCTGAAAACATTCAGGCCTCTCAGCGCAGTGAGTTTCTCTGTCAGCGTATCGGTCTGGCGTTTCAACGCTACTAGGTACTCGATATGTTCGGCTTCCGGACCGTTCTGAAGCATAGTAATGGCCAGAAGGCGTTCTCTGGCGCTCTCCGTCAGGTAATTACCGAGGTTTTCCACCAGTCTGATGATAGCGGTCAGGTTTTTAATGGTGGATTTATCGTATTCCTCTCTGACTTGGCGAATTTGTGCTTCCTTTCCCGTGATATCACCGGTACAGAACGGACAGCAGCCATCCGAAAGGGGCGAAAACTCGAGTCCCTTTGTCTGCCAGTCAATCCATTCCACGCGGCGTTCACTGCGGATGTAGGGTTGATAGTTCTCAAGACCAGCCGGAATGTGGTGTATTTTATTTCCGCCTGACAGACCTCTCATGCCGGTTGAAGAACGTGAAATCCCGGAACTGGTTGATCTGAAAGCATTACTGAGTTCCTGTAGATGGTCTATCAGAGAGTTCAGCTCAGTGTGATCCGTGAAAACAGCCCGGATCTTTTGCGTCATTTCTTCTATTTCACGCTCTCTTTCCGCATGGGCTTGATTGCGGATAAGAATATTAAAGCTATCACTGATGAGCTCGTCCGGTTGGAACGTAAACTGACTGACGTACTCCTCGTTGAAGCACATCACGTCCCCAATCCCGTCAGCACCGATGACAATGGGCCCGGTGCTATCGGGGTTTTCTCCGCGCAGCCGGAAGGGCATCAGTGCCTGTAGTCCCTGAATGTCGTCCCGCGCCGCACAGCTTATGGCCCGTGACAGCGTACTTTTTCCAGTACCATTTGGCGCAAACTTAATGTTCAGTTTATCGGCAGTGAGGGTGATATGTGCTCGTACGATGTTATTGCAGTGGCGTATTTCAATGTCCATTTATCTGTCCTTTGCCAGTTATTCCGGGGGGATTCATATCCTTCCGCAAAATGTGCCCGCATGCTGTGATGCAGATACATAATACATTTCGTTTATACCATTGCTTACACCTCTCCGAGGTGTTCATATCAGAAACAAAGATTAGGTCGATCCGACTTAGCCGGAAACTGGATCTGCGCGGCAGAAAAGACGCAAATGATATGATAATTAAGAAATATATATAAAATCATATCAGATATGGTTTTCATCATTGATGATAAAACAATATCTGATATTATCAGAAATCATGAGCACACAAATCATGCAGGATATTATTTTTACCTGTCAGTACATTATCAGATGGAGCGTGCAGGATGGATGAAGAAAGGGTGTTTTCACTCAGCTATGAACAACTGACCCGGTTTGCGGAAAAACGCATCCGGGAATGCAATCTGGACAGCCAGGGCGCGATTTATCTCTGCGAGTCAGCCAAAGCCGGAGCCGTGCTGATCTTCTGGCATGAACTGGCCATAAATGGCTATGCCTCAATGAATGCCATAAAGAGACAGGAGCTCATTGACGCCGACTTTCAGCGCCTCAGAAACCTCATCTGGCCGGAGGATGACAGGTAATGACCCAGAGCCGCCGACCGTCGCCACTGCAGCGGAGAGTGCTGATTGTGCTGGCTGCGCTTGATGAAAAACGGCCGGGCCCCGTGCTGACGCGGGACCTGGAACGGGTGCTGGAGCGAAGCGGGGAAGCCCCGGTCTACGGGCCAAACCTGCGCGCCTCCTGCCGTCGTCTGGAGGATGCCGGCTGGCTGCGTACCCTGCGCGCCCCGAATCTGCAGCTGGCTGTCGAGCTGACGGACGCCGGCCGGGCCGTGGCACAGCCTCTGCTGCTGGCAGAACAGGACCGCCTCCGGGCAGAACAGCGTGCGGCAGAAGTCGTCGTACTGCCGCTGGTCCCGGCAGCAGGTCTGCCCGCAGACGGCACTTCTGCCACTGATCTGGCGGTGCAGCTGAACGGCATAACGTATCAGGCCTGCCGTGGGGATTTTGTGGTACGTCTCGACGGCAGCACCTGTCTGCAGTTATGGAATAAAGAAGGCAGGGTGGTACGCCTGGAGGGCGATCCGCTGGAAGTGGCGCAGTGGCTGCAGGCCTGTCACGATGCCGGAATGGAGGTTCGTGTACAGGTTAATGAAAGCGTCACCCCGTAAAAACATACCAGCACGGTTTACACATCATCCCATGGTGGCAGCTGGTTAACTTTCCTGCGCCACCAGTGGATAGGAGATATGATCAGTCATAACATTAAGTCTAAAATTACAGACATCTCAAAAAGTCTGTAGCATAAAAGAGGCCTGATGTAGAATACTGTGCCAAATAGAATATTAAAAGGATTTGATATATCCCCTGTTCACAGTTATATGTTTCTGAATTACATGGTGAATCCCCCCAACATAATGCTAGGATTTGAAAATGGCAGAAAAAAATAAAAAAACCATTACTGGTCAAGTCTTGAACTCCATTAAAATTAACAAACTAAAATGTATAAATGGATTAAACGAGATTATTTTTAAACCTCATGCGTTAACCGCAATTTTAGGTCCAAATGGAAGCGGAAAATCAACAATACTCCATGCTATAGCAAGCATATACATGCCTGAAGAAGGTTTCCCCGGTGAAGACCATCGGTTAATGCATTTTTTTCCACGCAGCCCACATGCTGAATGGAACGGCAGTGACTTCATTGTAAATTTAACTTATCGTAAAGATGGGGTAATGATTGAAAATGAATTGAAAAATTATGGAAAAGCAGATATTCGAGGCTCACGATGGATTCAGATTTATGCTCGTCGTCCTTTAAGAGAAGTTTACTATCTTGGCATTGATAAATGTGTTCCTATAATAGAATCAGAAAAAAAGAATAATATTCAGTATGAAACCAGCAGTGTCAGTAATGATTTAATAACAAACATTCTTCATTACGCCTCCTATATACTTAATAAACCATACACAAGTTTCAATCAGCATCAACAACCCAATGGAAAAATATTGATTGGAGTTGAGTCAGGGGGACTGGCCTACTCATCATTGAGTATGAGCGCAGGAGAGCAAAAGATATTTTTAATTCTGGAAACAATATTGAAAGCGGACAAGAACGCCTTAATATTAATTGATGAATTAGATTTATTGTTGCATGACGAAGCATTGAAAAAGTTAATAGAAGTCATATCATCTCATGCCAAAGATAAAAACAAACAAATCATCTTTACTACCCATAGAGAAATGATAACCACTTTATCAGACAAGATAAATATAAGACACGTCGTAAACATTCAAGGCCGTAGTTATTCATTTGAAGAAACAAAACCTGATGCTATAAACAGATTAACAGGTGAATCAACGACGCCTATTGAAATATATGTAGAAGATGACTTAGCTGTTGCCATAATAAATAAAATATGTTCTTCACTTAAGGCCAGCAAATATGTAAAAATATTTAAATTTGGCGCAGCTTCAAACGCATTCACTCTACTTGCCAGTACCCTTATTCGTGGTGACAATCTATCTGGTAAACTTTATATTCTTGATGGCGATAAATATTCCACAGAAAATGAAAAGAAAACTGCTCTTGATAAAGTTTTCACCGGCACAGAATCACGAACTTATGAGTTAAAAGCGGCAGCGGAAGGAAAAGTAAAACAATTTAATCTCCCAAATGGGGTTAAGCCTGAACAATACATTCATTATCTTATTACAAATGTCCCACTGGACGGATTGGGTGGCGAATATTTAGAAATAATCGAAGCAGCAAGGGATATCAGAGTTGAACTTGATGCTCATAATTATATCTCGAATATTTTAACTAAATTGGGCATTGATCGTCCGTCCGGGTTAACACGAGTGATGGATCTGGCCTCCAGGCATCCCGAATGGCATCAGTATGTGAGTGAAGTCACTGACTGGTTACAGCCCGTAGTTTCTGATTTAATGGAACGATTACCTGAGAATGATACAGTAGATATAACTTAAAATATCCAACCATCCCGAATGAGCAAATACAAAAACTCATTTGGGATAATAATTAATATAATTATGCTGGCTCATTTCATGCCTGTCAAAAAAAAACAAATTTTGCTCTGTTGTTTTCTTAACGAAGATATTATGTTAATCGTGAAAATATGATATATATTATTATATAAGAACACATCGTAGAGGTTTTTATGGGGAAATATCAGGAAGAAAAGAAAACACCCATCATTATGGTGAAAAAACGTCGCACTCTTTTACCCCCTTCCTTATCTGAAAAAACAGGTGTTATCGCACGTTCAGAGACAGAAAAGATGGAAGAATCAGTCTCTGAGGGGATCAGTTCGCCTGCCGTCGATACTCATACCCCTGATGCTCCTGCCTGTAAGAAAAAAAAGAAAAGACGCCGTTTTCCACGCCAGCCTCATTGGACTCATGAATTTACTCACGATTGCGTGGAAAAAGTGAAGTCTCTGTTTCCCCATCTTCGCGCAGAAGGCGGAGGATTTCTTCCACTGAAAATTGGCATAACCAATGATTTTGCCGCATTCCTGACAGAACACCCTGAGACAGAACTGACACTGGATGAATGGTCCTGTGCAATATCCTGCATCACCACCCGACAGGTATATCTGCAGCGTACTGCTGTCGCAGGTATCCCTCGTTATGGACTGGATGGACTACCAGCAGGTCAGGTATCAGAATGCGATGCGCTGAATGCCAGACGCTGGCTGGCAGTAAGGGAACAACAGAAGCTAAAGATGAAAACCATGCAGGAACAGTCCGCGTCAACCGAAAAAACTGAACGGTAATTTCATCGCGATAACAGCAGGTTACAAACACAATAATATTCATTGTGAAGTATTCCTTTCAGATCAGCTTATATGTTTTTTGCAGGCTGCTGGTAGAACAGTTGCTTTTACTTGTGGTCAGTAAGCAGAGATATTCCGACATGGGCATTCTTCAGGCTATAGCCTTACAGGATCAATCACCACCTCCCTAGGAGGTGGTTTAGGGATAACAATAAAAGGGCTACACCGTTAGAACCGCGCCGTAAGACTGAAGGGATTTTCATATTGACGCAAAAATCCCTTCTCATAAGGATTAAAACAAAAATTGCGTTAAATATCCCATAAGGATTGCCATACCTAAGATAACCGTCAGAAATGCGATTATCATGGGCATTCTGAACATTGATTTAAGCAATATTACTTCTGTCAGACTCGCTCCAGCACTACCGATGGCACTGTTGCAAAGTTAGCGATGAGGCAGCCTTTTGTCTTATTCAAAGGCCTTACATTTCAAAAACTCTGCTTACCAGGCGCATTTCGCCCAGGGGATCACCATAATAAAATGCTGAGGCCTGGCCTTTGCGTAGTGCACGCATCACCTCAATACCTTTGATGGTGGCGTAAGCCGTCTTCATGGATTTAAATCCCAGCGTGGCGCCGATTATCCGTTTCAGTTTGCCATGATCGCATTCAATCACGTTGTTCCGGTACTTAATCTGTCGGTGTTCAACGTCAGACGGGCACCGGCCTTCGCGTTTGAGCAGAGCAAGCGCGCGACCATAGGCGGGCGCTTTATCCGTGTTGATGAATCGCGGGATCTGCCACTTCTTCACGTTGTTGAGGATTTTACCCAGAAACCGGTATGCAGCTTTGCTGTTACGACGGGAGGAGAGATAAAAATCGACAGTGCGGCCCCGGCTGTCGACGGCCCGGTACAGATACGCCCAGCGGCCATTGACCTTCACGTAGGTTTCATCCATGTGCCACGGGCAAAGATCGGAAGGGTTACGCCAGTACCAGCGCAGCCGTTTTTCCATTTCAGGCGCATAACGCTGAACCCAGCGGTAAATCGTGGAGTGATCGACATTCACTCCGCGTTCAGCCAGCATCTCCTGCAGCTCACGGTAACTGATGCCGTATTTGCAGTACCAGCGTACGGCCCACAGAATGATGTCACGCTGAAAATGCCGGCCTTTGAATGGGTTCATGTGCAGCTCCATCAGCAAAAGGGGATGATAAGTTTATCACCACCGACTATTTGCAACAGTGCCGCTGTACGTGCCGCAGGGCGTGCAAGCCTACCCGACGTTGCGCCCGCTGATCGGCGGCACCCTGAACATCAAGCACGTGCGTGCCCACTGGGACGACATCCTGCGCCTGGCCAGCTCGATCAAGCAGGGCACCGTCACCGCCTCGCTGATGCTGCGCAAGCTCGGCAGCTACCCGCGCCAGAACGGACTGGCCGTGGCCCTGCGCGAGCTGGGCCGGATCGAGCGCACGCTGTTCATCCTGGACTGGCTGCAAAGTGTTGAACTGCGCCGCCGCGTGCATGCCGGCCTGAACAAAGGTGAGGCGCGCAACTCGCTGGCCAGGGCGGTGTTCTTCAACCGCCTTGGGGAAATCAGGGATCGGAGCTTCGAGCAGCAGCGCTACCGGGCCAGCGGCCTCAACCTGGTGACGGCGGCTATCGTGCTGTGGAACACGGTGTACCTGGAACGCGCCACCCAGGGGTTGGTCGAGGCCGGCAAGCCGGTGGACGGCGAGCTGCTGCAATTCCTGTCGCCGCTGGGCTGGGAGCACATCAACCTAACCGGCGATTACGTCTGGCGGCAGAGCCGCAGACTGGAAGACGGGAAGTTTCGGCCCTTACGGATGCCCGGAAAACCTTAGCGTACGATTTTTTCCGAATTCTGCGGGCTCCCCTATCTCATCTGCGCAAGGCAGAACGTGAAGACGGCCGCCCTGGACCTCGCCCGCGAGCGCCAGGCGCACGAGGCCGGCGCGCGGACCCGCGCCACGGCCCACGAGCGGACGCCGCAGCAGGAGCGCCAGAAGGCCGCCAGAGAGGCCGAGCGCGGCCGTGAGGCTTGGACGCTAGGGCAGGGCATGAAAAAGCCCGTAGCGGGCTGCTACGGGCGTCTGACGCGGTGGAAAGGGGGAGGGGATGTTGTCTACATGGCTCTGCTGTAGTGAGTGGGTTGCGCTCCGGCAGCGGTCCTGATCAATCGTCACCCTTTCTCGGTCCTTCAACGTTCCTGACAACGAGCCTCCTTTTCGCCAATCCATCGACAATCACCGCGAGTCCCTGCTCGAACGCTGCGTCCGGACCGGCTTCGTCGAAGGCGTCTATCGCGGCCCGCAACAGCGGCGAGAGCGGAGCCTGTTCAACGGTGCCGCCGCGCTCGCCGGCATCGCTGTCGCCGGCCTGCTCCTCAAGCACGGCCCCAACAGTGAAGTAGCTGATTGTCATCAGCGCATTGACGGCGTCCCCGGCCGAAAAACCCGCCTCGCAGAGGAAGCGAAGCTGCGCGTCGGCCGTTTCCATCTGCGGTGCGCCCGGTCGCGTGCCGGCATGGATGCGCGCGCCATCGCGGTAGGCGAGCAGCGCCTGCCTGAAGCTGCGGGCATTCCCGATCAGAAATGAGCGCCAGTCGTCGTCGGCTCTCGGCACCGAATGCGTATGATTCTCCGCCAGCATGGCTTCGGCCAGTGCGTCGAGCAGCGCCCGCTTGTTCCTGAAGTGCCAGTAAAGCGCCGGCTGCTGAACCCCCAACCGTTCCGCCAGTTTGCGTGTCGTCAGACCGTCTACGCCGACCTCGTTCAACAGGTCCAGGGCGGCACGGATCACTGTATTCGGCTGCAACTTTGTCATGCTTGACACTTTATCACTGATAAACATAATATGTCCACCAACTTATCAGTGATAAAGAATCCGCGCGTTCAATCGGACCAGCGGAGGCTGGTCCGGAGGCCAGACGTGAAACCCAACAGACCCCTGATCGTAATTCTGAGCACTGTCGCGCTCGACGCTGTCGGCATCGGCCTGATTATGCCGGTGCTGCCGGGCCTCCTGCGCGATCTGGTTCACTCGAACGACGTCACCGCCCACTATGGCATTCTGCTGGCGCTGTATGCGTTGATGCAATTTGCCTGCGCACCTGTGCTGGGCGCGCTGTCGGATCGTTTCGGGCGGCGGCCGGTCTTGCTCGTCTCGCTGGCCGGCGCTGCTGTCGACTACGCCATCATGGCGACGGCGCCTTTCCTTTGGGTTCTCTATATCGGGCGGATCGTGGCCGGCATCACCGGGGCGACTGGGGCGGTAGCCGGCGCTTATATTGCCGATATCACTGATGGCGATGAGCGCGCGCGGCACTTCGGCTTCATGAGCGCCTGTTTCGGGTTCGGGATGGTCGCGGGACCTGTGCTCGGTGGGCTGATGGGCGGTTTCTCCCCCCACGCTCCGTTCTTCGCCGCGGCAGCCTTGAACGGCCTCAATTTCCTGACGGGCTGTTTCCTTTTGCCGGAGTCGCACAAAGGCGAACGCCGGCCGTTACGCCGGGAGGCTCTCAACCCGCTCGCTTCGTTCCGGTGGGCCCGGGGCATGACCGTCGTCGCCGCCCTGATGGCGGTCTTCTTCATCATGCAACTTGTCGGACAGGTGCCGGCCGCGCTTTGGGTCATTTTCGGCGAGGATCGCTTTCACTGGGACGCGACCACGATCGGCATTTCGCTTGCCGCATTTGGCATTCTGCATTCACTCGCCCAGGCAATGATCACCGGCCCTGTAGCCGCCCGGCTCGGCGAAAGGCGGGCACTCATGCTCGGAATGATTGCCGACGGCACAGGCTACATCCTGCTTGCCTTCGCGACACGGGGATGGATGGCGTTCCCGATCATGGTCCTGCTTGCTTCGGGTGGCATCGGAATGCCGGCGCTGCAAGCAATGTTGTCCAGGCAGGTGGATGAGGAACGTCAGGGGCAGCTGCAAGGCTCACTGGCGGCGCTCACCAGCCTGACCTCGATCGTCGGACCCCTCCTCTTCACGGCGATCTATGCGGCTTCTATAACAACGTGGAACGGGTGGGCATGGATTGCAGGCGCTGCCCTCTACTTGCTCTGCCTGCCGGCGCTGCGTCGCGGGCTTTGGAGCGGCGCAGGGCAACGAGCCGATCGCTGATCGTGGAAACGATAGGCCTATGCCATGCGGGTCAAGGCGACTTCCGGCAAGCTATACGCGCCCTAGGAGTGCGGTTGGAACGTTGGCCCAGCCAGATACTCCCGATCACGAGCAGGACGCCGATGATTTGAAGCGCACTCAGCGTCTGATCCAAGAACAACCATCCTAGCAACACGGCGGTCCCCGGGCTGAGAAAGCCCAGTAAGGAAACAACTGTAGGTTCGAGTCGCGAGATCCCCCGGAACCAAAGGAAGTAGGTTAAACCCGCTCCGATCAGGCCGAGCCACGCCAGGCCGAGAACATTGGTTCCTGTAGGCATCGGGATTGGCGGATCAAACACTAAAGCTACTGGAACGAGCAGAAGTCCTCCGGCCGCCAGTTGCCAGGCGGTAAAGGTGAGCAGAGGCACGGGAGGTTGCCACTTGCGGGTCAGCACGGTTCCGAACGCCATGGAAACCGCCCCCGCCAGGCCCGCTGCGACGCCGACAGGATCTAGCGCTGCGTTTGGTGTCAACACCAACAGCGCCACGCCCGCAGTTCCGCAAATAGCCCCCAGGACCGCCATCAATCGTATCGGGCTACCTAGCAGAGCGGCAGAGATGAACACGACCATCAGCGGCTGCACAGCGCCTACCGTCGCCGCGACCCCGCCCGGCAGGCGGTAGACCGAAATAAACAACAAGCTCCAGAATAGCGAAATATTAAGTGCGCCGAGGATGAAGATGCGCATCCACCAGATTCCCGTTGGAATCTGTCGGACGATCATCACGAGCAATAAACCCGCCGGCAACGCCCGCAGCATCGCGACCGTCATCGGTGAGAAGTTCGGCAGGTATTGGGTGGTGACAATGTAGGTGCTGCCCCAAATGGCAGGTGCTATCGCTGTGAACAATAAATCGGGCGTGCGTAATGACATGCGATTACAAGACCTCCGCTACGGCGATGGGTTTTTGAGAGTTGCAGGCGCCGCGATGACCGCACCCTGACTTGGACTGGCCCTGCCTCGCACCAATCCACCTGCGGCTATGGCCGCGATCATGCGAGGCCCGAAAATTACACGACCTGTACACGTCCGCCGAACCCGGAACGCAACAGAGCTTCGTGGGCATCCCGATCCGGGTCGTAGCAGCAGTCCTGGACCAAACGCACGTCGTAGTCCGCATCACTAGCCCAGGCGACGCTTGAAAGAACAACGCCGGTGGTGCTTATCCCGGCCATGACAAGCGTGCTTACGCCGCGCGTCCGAAGGTCGGCGTCGAGCGCCGTGCCATAAAAGGGATCGCCTCAGAAAACGGAAAATAAAGCACGCTAAGCCGTAAGTAAGCGTGCTCCTGTGAAAGCCACAGCTAAAACTGCGTAGTACACATAGAGGTATTTTTTTCTAGATTTATATCGAATTTCGTTATCGAATTTCGCTTATTATTGATCAACTCGTTGCAGATCATGAAGGCGAAAGTATGACGAATAACCCTACCGATGACAGCAGACCATGGTCGGTCTTTCTTATTTTTCTGCGGCTTGGATTGACATCTTTTGGCGGCCCCATTGCGCACTTGGGCTACTTCCGCGCCGAATTTGTCACACGGCGGCGCTGGCTCTCCGAACGGAGCTATGCTGACTTGGTCGCGCTTTGTCAGTTCTTGCCAGGGCCTGCAAGCAGCCAGGTCGGCATAGCGGTAGGACTGTCTCGGGCTGGATACAGCGGGGCGCTGGCTGCTTGGGCTGGCTTCACGCTGCCGTCTGCCATAGCCTTGATCCTTTTTGCGCTCGGCATCTCCAGCTATGGCGATTACGTCTCGCAGGGCGCGTTGCATGGCTTAAAAGTGGTGGCTGTGGCCGTGGTCGCTCAAGCAGTATGGGGCATGGCGCGTAACCTATGCACGGATGGGCTGCGAGTCACCATCATGGCAATTGCTACCTGCGTCGTTTTACTTGTGCCGTCCGCGTGGGGACAGGTTGGCGTGATTGCTATCGCAGGCATCGCAGGCCGGTTATTGTTCAAGCCAGCGAAAGTTGTTGAGCATGACCCCCTACCTATCACGGTCAGTCACCGGGCCGGCGTGCTTTGGCTCTCGCTGTTCTTTGTCTTGCTGATTGGCCTGCCGGTGTTGGCCGAACTGATGCCAAGTCAAACCATGGCAATGGTGGATTCCTTCTATCGTGTCGGATCACTGGTGTTCGGCGGTGGTCACGTTGTGCTGCCATTACTGCAAGCCGAAGTGGTGCCCTCCGGCTGGGTCAACAATGAATCCTTTCTCGCGGGGTACGGGGCAGCTCAAGCGGTGCCCGGCCCTTTGTTCACGTTCGCCGCGTTTCTTGGTGCCTCGATGAACACCGCCCCGTCGGGCTGGATCGGCGGCATTGTGTGTCTGCTGGCTATCTTCGCGCCCTCGTTCTTGCTGGTCGTCGGATCAATGCCATTTTGGGAGCGTTTGCGCCGCAATACAGGCATCCAAGCTGCGCTGGCCGGGATCAATGCCGCTGTAGTCGGCTTGCTGCTGGCCGCGCTGTATCAGCCTGTATGGACTAGCGCCATCTTTCAGCCGCAAGACTTCGGCTTGGCATTAGTTGCCCTTGTCGCACTTATGTTCTGGAAGCTCCCGCCGTGGCTGGTTGTCCTCGGTAGCGGTGCAGCTGGGTGGCTGTTGAGCGTCGCTCTGTGAGGCACAAAAAATGACTGACAAAGACCTCTACGGCGGTTTGATCCGCCTGCACATCCTTCACCATGCAGCCGAGGAACCTGTCTTTGGGCTGGGGATCATCGAAGAGCTACGCCGACACGGCTACGAGATGAGCGCTGGCACCGTGTACCCGATGCTGCACGGCCTGGAAAAAAAAGGCTATCTGACCTCACGCCACGAACGCACCGGGCGACGTGAACGGCGTGTTTATGACATCACTGAACAAGGCAGAACTGCACTTGCTGATGCGAAAACAAAGGTCAAGGAGCTGTTCGGAGAGTTGGTAGAAGGTGGTTGAGTTTTTGCTTCTATGTCAGGTTGAGCTATACCCTAACTGGATTGTCATTTTCAGAAGACGACTGCACCAGTTGATTGGGCGTAATGGCTGTTGTGCAGCCAGCTCCTGACAGTTCAATATCAGAAGTGATCTGCACCAATCTCGACTATGCTCAATACTCGTGTGGGCTCTGTTGCAAAAATCGTGAAGCTTGAGCATGCTTGGCGGAGATTGGACGGACGGAACGATGACGGATTTCAAGTGGCGCCTTTCCAGGGTGATGTGATCCTGTGGGCGGTGCGCTGGTATTGTCGCTATCCGATCAGCTATCGCGACCTTGAGGAAATGCTGGCGGAACGCGGCATTTCGGTCGACCATACGACGATCTATCGCTGGGTCCAGTGCTACGCCCCGGAGATGGAGAAGCGGCTGCGCTGGTTCTGGCGGCGTGGCTTTGATCCGAGCTGGCGCCTGGATGAAACCTACGTCAAGGTGCGGGGCAAGTGGACCTACCTGTACCGGGCAGTCGACAAGCGGGGCGACACGATCGATTTCTACCTGTCGCCGACCCGCAGCGCCAAGGCAGCGAAGCGGTTCCTGGGCAAGGCCCTGCGAGGCCTGAAGCACTGGGAAAAGCCTGCCACGCTCAATACCGACAAAGCGCCGAGCTATGGTGCAGCGATCACCGAATTGAAGCGCGAAGGAAAGCTGGACCGGGAGACGGCCCACCGGCAGGTGAAGTATCTCAATAACGTGATCGAGGCCGATCACGGAAAGCTCAAGATACTGATCAAGCCGGTGCGCGGTTTCAAATCGATCCCCACGGCCTATGCCACGATCAAGGGATTCGAAGTCATGCGAGCCCTGCGCAAAGGACAGGCTCGCCCCTGGTGCCTGCAGCCCGGCATCAGGGGCGAGGTGCGCCTTGTGGAGAGAGCTTTTGGCATTGGGCCCTCGGCGCTGACGGAGGCCATGGGCATGCTCAACCACCATTTCGCAGCAGCCGCCTGATCGGCGCAGAGCGACAGCCTACCTCTGACTGCCGCCAATCTTTGCAACAGAGCCCGCCGTGCTAGTCTGCTCGGTGATGGTGGAGTGAAGCCAACCCGCAATCGGGTTATGAATCTGCATCGCGATTCGCAATCAGCTGTCTCTTGAGCATGTCGAACTCCTGCGATGTTATCTCGCCGTGCTCGTGCTGCTACACCAACTTGTCCAACTCATCCGCCACACCGCTCCCCACCACCTGCGATGGCCAGGTTGTTTGCTGGGCGCATTGGCGGAGTATCGTCTCGACCCGGGACACCCACACCGGCACAACCTTACGGGAGTGATTCACTGTCAAAGAATCGGCCCGGTGCTCTGACGCAAGTATCGGGATGGTCACCATTTGTAAGCCGTAGACCTGAGTGGTGATCAAGACTTCGATACCACCGACCGTACCGGTACTAATCGACGACGGTCGTGTTCGTCGCCTGCCGCAGGGACTCTGCACACCTCCGTTTACGCATGTGCCTGGAGGAGTTGGAAATCGTCGTGTTCGGGAAACATTAAACACAGGATGGCAGCGATCTGAGCCAGCACATGATCAGCTAGCTCACCATCCGGATCGACGGCCCACTGCATCGTCGCGCCAGCGATGACCGAGTGCAGGAGCAACTCAGCTGCCGCAGGAGCACCTGGGGGCAGTCGCTTGCGGATCCCCTCCACCACCGCGCGGTTCCGCTGGATCGCAAGCGTGCGTAGCTCCGGCACCTGGAGCTCGTACCAGGAGATGAGATAGTTCACCGAGAAGTCGTTGCGAGTGTTCATGCTCCGAACGAGCACCTGCAAAAATTCCCAGAGCCCTTGCGGCCCTGCGCCTATCGGTATCGCATTCAGGTAATGCCGCACCTGCTCGACGCCGCGCTCCATCATCCTCACCAGCAGCGTATCGCGGTTGGTGAAGCGCTGGATTAACGCTGCGCGGGAGAGCCCCACCTCCTTTGCTACTCCGCTGAGCGTGAACTCTATGGGACCGCAACGCTTCAGCACTACGGTGGCGGCCTCGAGTACCTCGTCATCGGACTTGAGCTTGGGGCGGGGCATCAGTGTTCACCTTCTGTATGGGTTGGGGCGGAGGCTGTGGCTGCCGCCGCCATTGTAGCAAATTGAAGACGGAGCGAGAGTAGAGCCACGAGCCCCGCAAACACGGCCGATACAACGAGGCCAGGGAGCGGACCAGCAAGGTCGACAAACGCGCCGGCCGCAAGCATAACCATGGGCGAGGCTGACAGCATCACCGCCGAGACCGTGCCGAGTACCCGGCCGAGAAGTTCTGGCGGCGTGCGGTTGTAGATGGCAGCGTTGAGAATGGGAGAGACTGAGCCGGTCAGCAGTCCCACGAGCGCGCCCAACAACATCAGCACCGGCACGCCTGGCAACTGTGAAAGCAGAAGCGAGCCCACCGCAGAGCCACAAAATGCCACCGCCAGCCAGTTCTGCGCTGATATCCGGGCGCCGACCGACGCATGAATGGCAATGCCAAGGAGACCACCAGCCCCCATCATTGAGGAGAACAGCCCGAGCTCTGCTACTTGGCGTCCTGCATCTACAAACAGCGCAGGCATGATGACGCTGCCGTTGGCGCCAACGATGCCCACGAAGATCATCACTATACCAAAGAGAGGGCGCAGCAGGGGTTCGCTCCAGAGAAAAGCGACGCCGGCGCGCATGGAGAGAGTCGCCGTCGTGGTCATCGTCCGAGCGGCACGCGCGGGAAGCACCCACGCGCCGAGCAGACCTGCAAGGACGGAGCAGAACGCCGTCAGCCCGAGCGTTGGCGCAGCGCCAAGCAGGCCGATTGCGGCCCCCCCAAGGGCCGGGCCACCTAGAATCGCGACGTTCCCGATCACCGCTTTCAGTGACGAGACGCGCTCAACGGAGAGCCCGGCGACGTGGCCGAGTTTGGGCAGCTCACTGTCCTGCGCGGCCATACCGGGTGCGTCGAACGCGGCACCGAGCACCACGCAAGCGATCAGCCCAGTGTTCGAGAGGGCGCCAACGGCATCGAGCAGTGGGATGCTCGCCATGGCCACGCCGCCCACCACACCCGAGATCAATGCGACGGGCGCGCGCCCGAACCGATCGACGAGGCCACCACCAACCCACGCGCCGATGATGGTCGCGATGACGCTGCTAGCGGCCGTGGCGCCCGCCCAGGCCGCGCTCTTTGTATGAGACAGGACGAACCATGGAAGCGCGAGGGCCGCCACCGCGTTGCCGATCCGGAAGAGAAAGGTCGCCGCGAACAGCGTCGCGAGCGGGCTATATCGACGTTCGCTCATTCCGCTGCGGCGAGCTGCGCCTTCGCCGCAGCGAGGTACTCTTCGTTACCCGAGTCGAGGGCGAAGAGTGCGTAGGTGACCGCCCCGAACGCAAGGCGCTCCGCGATGTGGTGGGCGAGCCGCGGCCACACCCGGCCACCGGCCGCTTCATACGTGAGGAGGAGCTTCGCGAGCCCCTCTTCACCAAAGACCATAAGGTGCGCGGCCATGTCGATGGCAGGGTCATCAACGCGGGCCTCGCTCCAGTCGATCATCCCGCTGACGCGCTCCGTGTTGTCGATGAGCACATGGCCCACGTAGAGATCGCCATGCACCACCACGGAGAAATCTGGCCACGACGAATCGTCGTCGAGCCAGCGCTGCCACCGGTGGAGGCGCTTGTCGTTCACCACGAACTCGCGTCGGACGCGGTCAACGTCGTCGGCCACCTTCTGACGGGCCTGCGTCGGTGTACGGATGAGCATCCCCGCATCCACGGCGGCGGAAATGGGGACGGCATGCAGGGCGGCGAGCGCGGTCGCGAAGCTCTCCGCGAAGACCTCCGAGTCCTGCGGCACGACCCAGTCGGGCGTGGACGAACCAGGCTGGATGACCATCGCAGTCGAGTCTTCGAGCATGGGATAGGCAACGAGCTCGGCGTTGGCCACGCGCCAGTCCGGCACCGCGAACGGCAGGCGATTCTTGAGCATTGCCAGCACCCGCGCCTCTGGTTCGACCTTCGCGCTTACCTCGGCTCGGCGCGGGATGCGCAGCACCCACCGACGTCCATCGTCGACGGTGGCGATCACGATCCTATAGTCGAGCCCAAGCTCATTGACAGTCAGCGGGCCATGGAGCTTGAGCCCATGTCGGGCTGCAAGTGCGTACAGTTGGGAGGTATCGGCGGTCGTGACTACGGTCATGATTCACTCCTGAGGGCTTGACGGGTTTAGCCACCTAAATGTAACAGTCACGTCGGTTATATTCAATCCGGCACTGTTGCAAAGTTAGCGATGAGGCAGCCTTTTGTCTTATTCAAAGGCCTTACATTTCAAAAACTCTGCTTACCAGGCGCATTTCGCCCAGGGGATCACCATAATAAAATGCTGAGGCCTGGCCTTTGCGTAGTGCACGCATCACCTCAATACCTTTGATGGTGGCGTAAGCCGTCTTCATGGATTTAAATCCCAGCGTGGCGCCGATTATCCGTTTCAGTTTGCCATGATCGCATTCAATCACGTTGTTCCGGTACTTAATCTGTCGGTGTTCAACGTCAGACGGGCACCGGCCTTCGCGTTTGAGCAGAGCAAGCGCGCGACCATAGGCGGGCGCTTTATCCGTGTTGATGAATCGCGGGATCTGCCACTTCTTCACGTTGTTGAGGATTTTACCCAGAAACCGGTATGCAGCTTTGCTGTTACGACGGGAGGAGAGATAAAAATCGACAGTGCGGCCCCGGCTGTCGACGGCCCGGTACAGATACGCCCAGCGGCCATTGACCTTCACGTAGGTTTCATCCATGTGCCACGGGCAAAGATCGGAAGGGTTACGCCAGTACCAGCGCAGCCGTTTTTCCATTTCAGGCGCATAACGCTGAACCCAGCGGTAAATCGTGGAGTGATCGACATTCACTCCGCGTTCAGCCAGCATCTCCTGCAGCTCACGGTAACTGATGCCGTATTTGCAGTACCAGCGTACGGCCCACAGAATGATGTCACGCTGAAAATGCCGGCCTTTGAATGGGTTCATGTGCAGCTCCATCAGCAAAAGGGGATGATAAGTTTATCACCACCGACTATTTGCAACAGTGCCCATCTCTTCGTCTCGGTACTCTGAGGGGGCAGGGGGCAAAAAAAGTAAAAATGTATTCGCCAGGTTGCCCGGAGGTGAAGGAAAATAGACATACAGCAGAACGACGGATAGCACTTTTTGCTAAATGGACATCAGTATTACTATGCTATAGTTGCTTTAATGGATAAGTGCGCCTTGACAAAGGCGGTGATTTCTGTTAACATTACTCTCATAGTATTGTTCCGTCCCGCTCCACCCCAACAAGATCCGTTTATTTCCCGCCAGACTGGTTATCACCATTCCGGCCCGGATTTTTTTGGATTTTTTTCCGGGGAGCCCCCGGAACGAGCTTAAAATCGGTATGACAAACAGGAGGATGCGAATGAACACATCATAACAGAGCTGAAAGATAAAACATTCTGTACGGCATTAACAGCGTTCACGTGTGTGAGGCGCCGGGTGCCTTTTGACTTAAAAACGAGGTTATTGAGATGACCAAAATCAAGACAGTTACTTTTGTAAATACTTACCCGGGAGGGTTCTATGAAAAACTTGTTAGACACCGAGGGAACGGTTCTATTCCCATTCCAGACTGAAATCCATTTTATTTGGACGATTTTCTCCACCGTTAAACGCCTGGTTATCGGAACCAGGGACCATATTTGCCAGAAGCAATACTGGAGCGCCTGTCTCTGTATTTTGCTTCTTATGGCCTATGTGGGTCTCTGTGCTGCGGTGGTCTGGTTTGTAGTGCCCTGGCTGAAGGCCTTTATAGTGTCGAAATTTGCGGTTTCGGCACTATGGGTCACGCCAGTAAAGCGCGGACTACTCTGGGGTATCGGTAAAGTGGTTACCGCCACTTGCCGAAGATTTACTCTGCTAAAGTAAGTAGCCGCAACGCTACACGAACTGATGGTGAATGTCAACAGATACTCACCATCTCCTTACGGCGGTGGTCCCTGTGACCACTGCCGCTTTCGCGTGGGTGCAACACGGCAAAACTCCTCTGTACAACAGGGGCTCCCGCCGTCATTTTCCGGCACAGGTGAGGCCGGAATTCGGACTAAAACGTAAACCGCGGGCCAGTCCGGTAGCGTTCACTATCGGCCAGCATTCTCTCAACCAGAGAGAAATCCTTTTCACCGCAGAACACGTACTGCTCCGCGAACTCCACCTGCAGGGAATTGTAATGCGTGACATGCTCCGGGGTAAGCGGCATAAGAAGATAGTCCGTATACCTCCGGATATGTTCCAGTCTTTCAAAAGGCCGAATGTGACGGGGGATAAGATGCGGCGCCCTGGCGAGCAGATGTTGAAGATGCTGCTTTTGACGAACCATCTGTTCACGGATGGAGGGGCAATACATGGCCAGCATCAGCGTCGATGACAGGGGGAGGTAAATCTGTATCCCGCGAACGGCCAGACCAAGATTACCGTACGGACCGAAGTCATTGCTGTTCTTAAGCACTACGGGATTGTCTGATACGTAAAACGGACGTTCTGGCCTGGTTTCCAGAAGGTACCAGTCCTTTTTCAGCAGGAGATCAATATGTGACACCTGCTGGACGAGCTGCCGCAGAAAAATATCCTTGGTATCGCCCCCGGACGACAGGCCCAGGGTTTCCATGGCCTGCTCTTTAGTCGAGCCGATGGCCTCCATCTTATCGGTAAGCACCGAAATCATGCCTGAGATACGCTCCAGTTCACCGAAGGTTCGTGCGCGCTGCACGGCAACAAACACGGCCAGCCTGTAGCGTTCATCATCTGTCAGCCTGCGAATATCCCTGTGCGCCAGCAGGGCTGCAATTACCGGTGCCGCGTGGTGCTCGTAAATCCCCAGCAGTGGTTCAAGACTCAGACGGTCCGGGTGATTATCGAGGTTGTAGAACGTGTTGCGGACGGTCGCGTCATCCGGCGTGGTGGCATAGGCGCGCCCGGCAGCCTTGTCAAAGGCGTATAAGCGCTGCCGCTTACCCTTTCCCGGCGTACTGAAATGCTTCAGTAAAAAACGGGGAACCGTATGCTGCCTGACCACATCGGTCTGCAGATTGAATGGATCGGCCATAACTTTATCTCCCTGAAAAGCCACGCAAGCGCATCGGTGCATCTGTATTGACGGCATGGGCAGCTGGTTTGCAGCTTAGCATTAGAAAACAGAACCGTTCGATAATACCTGTGTTTAACGCCCTGTCAGTACCGATGGAATTTAAATCTCCGGAACCGCCGGAAACCGGATCTGCACGACGGGAAACGGGCAACTGATATGATAATTTAGCAATACACATAAAATCATATCAGATATGATTTTCATCATTATAAATGAAACAATATCTGATATTATCAGAAACTAAGAATACATAAATCATACATGACATGATTTTTACCTGTCAGAACATTATCAGATGGAGCGTGCAGGATGGATGAAGAAAGGGTGTTTTCACTCAGCTATGAGCAACTAACCCGAATAGCGGAAAAAAATATCCGTGAATGTGGGCTGGACAACCAGAGCGCCAGGTGTATTAGTGAATTGAAGGCCTCAGCTCTGCTGTGGTTGTGGTATGAACTGGCCATTCATGGTGCGCCACAGAACAATCACGCACAGGCCCGGGAACGCATCGATACCGATTATCAGCGCCTCAAAAAACTCATCTGGTCGGAGGGTGACAGTTAATGACTCAGAGCCGCCGACCGTCGCCACTGCAGCGGAGAGTGCTGATTGTGCTGGCTGCCCTTGATGAAAAACGGCCGGGACCCGTGCTGACGCGGGACATAGAACGGGTGCTGGAGCGAAGCGGGGAAGCCCCGGTCTACGGGCCAAACCTGCGCGCCTCCTGCCGTCGTCTGGAGGATGCCGGCTGGCTGCGTACCCTGCGCGCCCCGAATCTGCAGCTGGCTGTCGAGCTGACGGACGCCGGCCGGGCCGTGGCACAGCCTCTGCTGCTGGCAGAACAGGACCGCCTCCGGGCAGAACAGCGTGCGGCAGAAGTCGTCGTACTGCCGCTGGTCCCGGCAGCAGGTCTGCCCGCAGACGGCACTTCTGCCACTGATCTGGCGGTAGAGCTGAACGGCATAACGTATCAGGCCTGCCGTGGGGATTTTGTGGTGCGTCTCGACGGCAGCACCTGTCTGCAGTTATGGAATAAAGAAGGCAGGGTGGTATGCCTGGAGGGCGATCCGCTGGAAGTGGCGCAGTGGCTGCAGGCCTGTCATGACGCAGGAATAGAGGTTCGCGTACAGATAAATGAAAGTAGCGTCCCGTAAAAACATGCCTGCATGGTTTACACGTCATCCCATGGTGGCAGCCGGTTAACTTTCCTGCGCCACCAGTGGAAAGAGGCCGTGAGCAGTCCGAACAAAAAACCACCCGTGATACTTATAATAATGGCCTCACCTGCCACCATTCCTGACGGCCCCCAGTAGATAAACCACATTGCACATCCCCAGGAAGTGCCCCATAAGCCCCCCGTCAGCACCGCGACCTGCCAGAACGGCATAAAGGGTAATGGCGGAAGCCGGATACCCAGCCGCCAGAGAATACGCAGAAGAGGAGGGGCATAATTGCTCCGCCACATCTTTTTGCTGTCCATCAGGGCAATGGCCCGGGCTTTTTTCTGCTCAAAGGTCACAGGAGCACCTCCGTTCCATGATGTAAACGTGACACAGCTTATTGTTATTGATTATTATTATCATGCTGTGATTATGTTATCACGCACCGGTACACGATAACAATAAAGGAGAAACCAGATGAAACTGGATATATCTGTAAAGTATTTACTGAAAAGCCTGATACCAATCCTCATTATTCTTACAGTTTTTTATCTGGGATGGAAAGATAACCAGGAAAATGCAAGAATGTTTTATGCGTTCATCGGATGCATTATCAGTGCCATTACTTTTCCTTTTTCAATGAGGATAATACAGAAAATGGTAATAAGGTTTACAGGGAAAGAATTCTGGCAAAAAGACTTCTTTACAAATCCAGTTGGCGGAAGCTTAACTGCAATATTTGAATTATTCTGTTTCGTTATATCAGTTCCTGTGGTTGCCATTTACTTAATTTTTATACTCTGCAAAGCCCTTTCAGGAAAATGAAAGGGCATCATTATGTGTCAGATACCAATAAGTTTATTGACCTGCTCAATAAACTTATCATTAACAAGCGCACTCACAGCCGCCATAATAATTGCAAAACCCAGAATACCTACAGGGGTTCCCAGCATGACGGAAAACGCCCATGCTGTAACTGCTGAAGCAGCTCTTCCTGCTGCCAGTGATTCAAGTTTTACAAAAAATGGACGCCAGTTGTCCGTTTTTACAGCCTTTTGTAACTCCACAGCAACATCATAACGATCAATAACTTTTCCGGTAAAACCAAATGCCTTACTGAACAGCTTAAAATTCTCCGCCATATGGACCTGATTAATAGCTTCCAGGGCTTTAGAAATGGCCATGCGATCTTGTATGTTATATTTCTTGTTCAGATTATTACGGAATTTATCAAAAGCGTTCAGTGCATCATCCACACTCTTAATCTGTTTCCCTTGAGATACAGAAGCCAGCTCCTTAGCAAGTTCGGATGCTTGTTTACCGAACTCATCATATATCGTTCTGTAGAAATCAGAGGTGAGTTTTATGGCATCCTTTACCATATTTATTTCATCCCTTTTTCTTTTCTCTTCAGCTATTTTCTGATTGATGTCAGCAAGCTGGCTACGGATATTCTCTTTTTCCTTCAACAGGGCATTAAGAGCGTCATTTGCATGCTTTTGTTCATTTGTTCTGGCACTGACGTTATTTCTCGCCGAATTTATCGCAGATTCAGCAGAGGTGATTTTATTTCTGGCATCAAGCAATCGTTGCCGTAACTTATCCCATTCAGCAACTTCAGCATTATAAATTTTCTTGTCACCTTCCACATCCTCTGTCACCACCGGATTCCGGTCATTCAGAATATTGCGTTTATAGTCCAGACCGGAATGGGTCAGAAGATAATTCAGGTTTGCACGGTTATCGATGACCGCGCTGGTTGTGATTTTTATCGTACCGGCAAACCTCGGATCACCACTCACAACAATAGAATGATTTGTTGATGAACGCCCCGGGAATTTTTCAGGGGAAACTATCGTTTTGCCGTCAGGCGTGTTTTTCTGTTGCGTCAGCTGTTGTTCAGCTCTGGTTAATGCATTACGGGCCGTCTTAAGCGATTCCGTCACCGAACTGAGTTTATTCCGGGCCTCTGAAATGGCCCTGTCATTCCGTGTCTGCTGCCCGAGCAGACGGGCCTGTTGTGCATCAAGAACGGCAAGGGCTGCCCCGCCATTTTTTTCCAGCTCTGACAACCGCGTGTCCAGAATACCTTTTCTGCGCTCGTATTCAGCAAGCATATCAGCGGCCTTCTTGTCTGCGTTCTGCGCATCCTTCTGCCGTTTTTCAGCCTGTTCGATTAACGACCTGGCCTCGCGGGGAGATATACGAAGAGAATCAGCATCAGCAAACAGCATCCGGCTCTCTGTATGCAGCCGGAGGGCATCATATCCGGCGATTTCAGTACGGAATCCGTATTCTCTCAGCTCTGCCTGCAGGAGTCTGAACTCCTGTCGTGTAATATCAGCGGCATCTGCGTTTCCGGCACGGAGTGTTTTCAGTGTGTTTTCATCTTTTTCCCTTGCAGCAATTGCCGCAGAAAGGCGTTTTCCAGCTTCAGTACGCTTATTCTCATTCTCTTTCTGCTGCGCGCTGAGCGTGTTTTTGTACGCTGTGATTTCCTTGTCCCTTTTTTCGATATCACTTCGGGTTGGGGAATCATCGACCCACTCGTTTCCACCCCAGATGGTTTTGTTCCCGAAGGAACTCCATGCAGGCGGGGTACCATGAAAGACATCGACACGTGGAGGGTTTACATAAATATCAACGGCCATAATTTCATGGCCATCTGAATCATATCCCAGCGATTCTGCACCGGGATTTGTAATACGTACAGGGTCAGACATTCGGTATCTCCTTCATCCTCTGAGGAAAACAAATGAATTAACTGCTTACGTATATGGATACATATACAGTACTAATTTATTAAGGAGAAAATGGCATGTCAAGATTTAATGATAGTAATTATCATTAACATGAAGTGGTGTTATACCGTTCAGAAAGCCTGCTGACACTGTGGCAGCATCACAGTCTGGGTATTCTCTGGTGCAATACAAAAACCGGACTTTCCCGTAACAACAGACAATGTTACGGGAAAAGTTACAGAACTGAGCCACAAAATATCTCAGTACCTGAGATGCATAAAAACACCGTACATATGTTTCTTAAAAGGGGGATGATCGTTATCCAGCCATTTCGGTGGATCGGTATGCAGAACACCAATCTGCTTCATGCCGGTATGCTGCCTGGATTTTCTCGCGCAGTAATCACTGTCTTCATATCCCATCGTTTCGATGACCACTCTGGCCGTCTTTCCGTCAGGAGCCCTTGCTGTGACAATGAAATCCGGCAGTACATATTTCTTTTCACCATTAACATAAACTTCTGTATCAAACAGGGGCCTTTCCAGACTTAATTCCGGCGTACCTGGCTTTCTTTTAAGCCAGCTGGCCACATTCAGAAGAGCAGTGAGCGTGTTTCGTTCCAGTTTGCTGTCCACAGGCACCGGACATGTCAGTTGATAAAGAGCATGAGCATACCCTTCACTGCAGATGATTCTGCCATCGGCACTCCGGCAAAAAGCAAGAATAACCCAGTAAGGGGGACGTATTCCGCCCTGCGCTTCACCATTAATACTGATCCCCCGCACAGGTCTGATGACCTGAATATTACCGTTCGCCCAGTGAATTTCCACAGCATCACGACAGATGTGCTGCGCCATAAAAATCTGAAAGAACATATGCTTTCTTCTGGCAGGCCAGTGTCGTTCTGAATTCTCCAGCGTTTCCATTAACCGCTCCTGAGACCTTTCAGACATTCCTGGCCGGAAATGGATAATTTCAGATAAGGCTCTTCCCCGAATATACTCCTGCTGTAGTGTAACCTGCCGTATGGCATCAAGACACTCACGATAATTAGTCCGGATACGGGGATTAGCCAGGGAATCCAGTTTATTCAGCCCTGCATCTTCAATAAGCGACAGGAGTAAACGGCCAAGGCGCGGACGTTTCTTGCGAACGGAGGAGCGCTCACCATTATGGTAAGCAGAGCGGGCCTGCAGTCTGATAACAGAATTACTGTCATCAGGTGGTAAAAAGTTTCTGTAATTTATACGGGTGCTAACGGGATGCCGGCTTGCTCCGAAGGATGTTTCCTCTTCATTTCCGGATAACTGACGATACATGGGGCATTCAGGTGCATGCTCATGATTAAAACTGGACAGATAAAGAGTACCCGTATTGTTTTTAAGAGCAGCAAAATTCATGGCCGGCGAATCTCCCGGAATACAGTCACACTGTAACCATGCATCATACTCACGCATTTCCCGGAGAAGATCATTGGCCAGGTTATGTTGTGCCATGGTTGCTGGCCTTTTCAGTCCACAGACCGTCTTTACTGCAGTCTCTTCCTCACTGCTAAGCTCCCGAATCACTTTGCCCCGGGGATTCTTCTTTACAAGTATCATTGGCATAATGAAAGCACTCCTTATGTACATGCTTAAACAGTAAGTAAAATATACAAAGAACCCCCCATGAAACAAAGGCAGAGATGAACTGTGCGCCCCGATATCTTCTTCTGATATCCTTTCAAATGAATTGTTTTTATTTATATCATGACAACATTAAAGTGAGAGAATATATCAACCATGTTTCTGTCAGGGTTCAGTAGAATATCAATTCGACTGTCACGCCATAACTGTAACTACCTCGAGTATAAATATTCAGAGAATGGACTTATTAGCCATGAAAAATCACCTGATGGGAAATTTACTAATTTATGGATTGTGATATTATTAAAGAGTAAAACCAGCCAGCCGAGGTATTTATGGGAAAAAATCAGGAAGAAAGGAAAACTCCCGTCATTGTGGTGAAAAAACGTCGTACTTTTTCGCCACCGTCCTTATCCGAAAAAACAGATATTATCGCACCTGTATTTACTGAACAGACGGCAGAATCAGCCCCCGCCGGAATAAATTCATCTGCCGTCGAAACACATATCCCCGAAGCGCCAGCCAGGAAGAAGAAAAAGAAAAGACACCGTTTTCCACGTCCCTCCCACTGGACCCGTGAGTATACTCACGAGTGCGTGGAAAAAATAAAGGCCCTGTTTCCTCATCTTCGTGCTGAAGGTGGTGGATTTATTCCCCTGAAAATTGGCATAAGCAATGATATTTCGGCATTTCTGGCAGAACACCCGGAGACAGAACTGACCATGGACGAATGGCTCTGTGCAGTGTCCTGCATCACATCCCGCCGCGTATATCTGCAGCGGACAGCTGTCGCCGGCGTCCCACGTTATGGCCTGGATGGTCACCCCAAAGGGCAGGTCTCAGACTCTGAAGCACAGAGTGCCGGTCGCAGACTGGCGACATTAGAACAAAAGTGGCTCAGGACGCAGGCACAGCAGGAGAATATTTCTGGGCAATAAACACTCCTGATAACAGGTGGACATTACGTATCAGAAAAAATGGGAAGAGAATGTTATGTGTGATTCAGAAGCGGAGAAGATTTTATTCATCCTGAATAAACATGAACGGGCATACAGACGCCTGATCCCCGTATATATTTTTTTAGCTATAGTATTATGGATTTTACCTATTCTCCTGATTGTATACCTGTATTTCTGTATAGTTGACAATGAGTTTCTCAGAATCGGTTTCTGTATTGCATGGACAGCATACTACTTTCTTTCGCTTTTCAAGTATTTTGTAAAATACTTCTTTCCTCTCGATCGTGAAGATTTGCTTAACCTGATGGATCTCGCCAAAGATTCTCCTGATGCGAAACAGGAGCTTCTTGAGCGTCTTTTGTCCGGAAAAAGAATGACCGGGCGGGATGAAATGGATATCAAGCGCATTCTAAAAACAAAGGAAGCACTTGATAACATCAGGAATTTTATTGATAAACAGCAGTTAACGAATAGTGATACTCCGAAGAAAAGCACGGTCCCAAATGAAGATAAAAAAGGCATAAGATGATGCTCACAGGAAATGGAATAAACACTGTAACTGTCAATGGAAAAGTGAAACACATCACAGAACTGGATGATATAACACTTTGTTTAGAGTGGACAAAACTACGAGAGGAAAACAATCGTCTTTATGAAATTAATAACCAGGCAAACAGAGGATGGCGTGGTTTCATCCTAAGATTGATAGGGGTTAACCTGCCAGATAAAAGGACTGAGTTTACACAACGTCTCTTATTGACGCGCAAAATTTCGGGTTCGGTCATGAAAAAGTAACAAAACCGCGCAACAGACATAAATATGACAGTAGCCATGAAAAAGCAGAGAGAGACAGGGTGATACAGAAAAGTAACTATTTTTTAGCTATAGTATTATTGGTTTTACCTATTTTTGTGATTTTATTTCTGTATATTTGACAATGAGTCTCTCAGAATCGGTTTCTCGAAGTGACGAGCGATCAGAATGGAGACAAATAAATTCGGGAAACGAACCTTCACGGTAAGTTTTGTCACATTTATCATCCCTAAACATGAGAATTATCACCAAAACTAACCACCCAACCAACAGCAGCGCCGGGAGCAGCATTATAAAATCATGTACAGAGTTGCGTGACGACATGATAAGTTCTCATTCTCAATATGTTCTTTACCAGATTATACCAGTGATACTTTAACGCACCATCATTAATGCTAATGTATGCATACATTAACATTAATGATGAAGGAGAAGAACAACAATGGCAGTCAACCCACTTATTTTTTGGATTTCTTAATTTTCGTCTGATAAAGCCGCTTTACCCGTTCAATTTCTGCCAGCGTTGCGGACCAGTGTAGTTCGGCGGCATGACGATATCTGGCAGCCATTTTTTCCACCATCTCCGGATTGCTGTCCGCGCTGCGGTGCTGACGCCCCTTCTCCCCAAAAACTTCAACAACCAGCCACTGGCTTCCGGTTCTGCCGAACAATGCCTTGCACAAACGTCTCACAGTTAGCGGGGTTAAATCTGGATCGGGATCGTAGGCAATGGTAGCAAAAATAAAGCGCAGCATTTCTGATGTCTTGTAACGCTTTACGCTGGCAGCCAGGCGTGAGGCACGTTGCGGTGCTTCCCAGCGGTCGTTACTGTAATTAGCCACTTCAGCCAGATAATCCTTTTCAAGTTTTTCAGCCGTGTAGCACCTGCCGCCTAAAAAAAGCCGCATGGCCTCCCTGGTTTTGTCTCTCACATATCATCCCTCATTAATGCTAATGTACACATACATTAGCATTAACATGCTGACAGCAACAAGCGGCGGATTTACGTCTGGATAACGTAAATGATTGCGGTATACAGGCCAGGCGGTCAGATTTTCAGCCGTGCCTGTTCCTGCAGCAGTTCCAGATGATATGCAGCAATAGCGTTTACCACCCCTGCCGTCATCCGTGCGTCGGCGATCGCTGAGTGTGCCTGCCCTTCCCAGGTCAGTCCGGCCTGACTGGCAGCACAGGCCAGTGAAATCGTGCCATAGCGGTTGGTGGCCCCATAATATCCTGCAGCCAGCTCCATCGCACAATATACCGTCAGTTCTTCCAGCCAGTCAGCCGGATCGCTATGTGCGGCAGCAGTCTGTTTCAGAATGCGGATGTCGAACCGGGCATTAAAGATAATTACTGGTCGGTCCCCGATTGCATGACGCAGTTGCCGCGCCACATCTGTCCATGATGGTGCGCCGCAGAGAGCCTGCTCGCTGATACCATGCACAGCGGCGGCCTGCGCCCCGATGGCGACCGTGGGCTTCAGCCTGGTTTCAAATACCACCTGACCGGCCGCATCGGTCAGGCCGATTTCCAGGGCTTCCGCGGTATTATCCAGTCCTGTCGTTTCAGTATCCAGAAAGAGCGGTGCCAGACTCAGCCAGTCATATGCCTGCCGTGCCATCCGGCCACTGGTGCTGTTAAGTCTGGATAAAACGGAAAGTCGCTGGCCAGCCAGCTGTTGTTTACTCGTCAGAGGGCATTTCTCACGCATCGGAACACAGTCTGCAATTCGGTATACAGCGAACCTGCCACCATAAGTGTTTTTATACCACTTAACCGGCTCAGCACCGGGGGCTGGTTTCATTCTGAATTCATCGCGCAAACGTCCTTTCGAGAAACACCTGTCTTCGGCAATCGCCTGCGCACGTCTGGTGGCCAGCTCATCATTATTCATGGTTATTGCATCTCCTTTCCTTATATCCGGACAGCCCCTCTATGGCCACTTCTGTGCAGTATGCAACACGCGCAGGATATACACTTTTCCCCACTGGCTGTCGACCTCATAAACCAGAACAAAATGCGGGTGAATAACCAGTTCCCGGGTACCTTCCACACGACCGTTGCGGCCTTTATACGGCTGCCCGGCCAGGCTGCTGGCTGAATAACCAATCCGTTCGTCCAGTTCAATGGCGGCCATCAGGTTCTGCTCCGCAATGTACTTACGAATGCGCTTCCTGTCCTGGCTGGCCAGCATGGTCCAGAATATCTCCATCATTTACCGGCAACCTTCCTGCTCATTTCATCCCGCCATGCAGCAGCGGAAGATTCGACCATGTCATGGGGAAGCACATCGCCGCGCTCGAGTTGCTGACGTCCTGCCTCAACCTGGTCACGGAACCAGGTATTATGCTGCCGTTCAACGGTCTGGCGCATAAAATCCCGAATTAACTGAGAGCCATTACGGTCCATGCTTTTTGCAGCGGCCATAAAAGCATCCTTCAGTTCAGCGTCGATTCTTAAACTCATATTAACCTGTGCCATTTATCACCTCGTCATTACTACGTATATACACAGTATATAACGATTCAGATATCGTCACCAGGATATGCCGCGCCAGCGGCATGGAAGGCGGCACGCTGTGGTTACATGTGATACCGGAGTAAAACCGCCGAAGCCCGGCGTCAGCCGGTACTGATTGATAGATTTCACCTTACCCATCCCCAGCCCTGCTAAGCCATACCCGCTTTCAGCCATGAGAGAGTTTCTGTGCGCGGTCGGAGTGGTCCCGACGAGGGTTTACCCGAAGTCGGGGCGTATCTCCGCGTTAGCGGGCCGTCAGGGCCGCTTACGAGCGTGTACTGAGAACATCCAGCCAGAAGACTGACAGCGATGATAATGTAGTTACAACATTCATAATTAAAAGCGATGTTGTTCCCGCCCTTTGGGCGGGGGCGGCCTCGCTTTTCAGTTATGAGGGGTGGGCACGGTGCTGCGTTTGTGTGGTGTTTTTATTCCTGATGTCTTTTTGTTGTGGTTTCAGAACGGTGAGGTTCGGGGCCCGCGCGTCAGCGTGGGAGGTGCTTTTAGATTCTGAGCGGCGCGGCCTTGGCCGCTGCAAGCGAAGGCCTCTTTGTATTTGTTCACAGTGGTCTCAGAGATAAAGATTTTCCCTGCGGCGAAGCAACGCAGGGGATTAAATAATGGGGTTAAGACTATATTGCAGGTTTGCTGTTTCAGGTTTGCAGCTTCTTAAAGTTCTTTGTTTGCGGATTTATGTGGATAACTGAAACAACGTGGCCATGTTCTGATGACTGATGCGTGGTTTTATGGGCAGATATGCCCCTCTGAGGGGATTTAAGGTGATTACTGCGGATTTTGGGCTGAGCGGAACCAGCGCCGAAAGCCCCGGAGGGGCTGGTGATGATTCAGTGCTGAGGGAATGGTGCTGTCTAGTGCGGTGGCGGGGCAGCCAGCGTCAGTTCAAGCTGACGCAACTCCCTGATGGCCATTCGCTTCAGATGGTCATCGGAACAAAAATAGGCTTCATCCGGAGGCAGACGCTTCCTGAGATACTCTGCCATCTCATGAATCTGCTGGTCGGCAGGCAGTTTCTTCAGGCGTCTGGCGCGCTTACTGGCTGCTGCTTTCGCACGACGGTGTTTCAGCGCATCCTGACTGCGCTGCAGATACCAGCGTTTTCTGGCCGCATGTACGGAGATATCTTCATCCTCACGCAGAACACCTTCCCGAATGAGCTGCTGGCGGATTTCACTTTCACGCAGTCGTTTCTGCTGCTGTTCGTGAAGTTTTACCATGTCGACGCCCAGCATCTGCCAGCCTGCCGGTGTTATCCAGACGTAACGTGGCAGACGCTGGCGGGTTTCACGGTCCCACAGGGTTTCCTCTGAAACACCCAGCACACCAAAACGTACCTGTTCGGCCAGCAAACGGGAAAGGCGGGAGACCGTCACTTCCAGTTCCGGAATAACCTTCCCCTTGCTGTCTTTCGGGCTGATTTCTCTGGCCAGACGGGAAACACTCATGCCTACGGTATGTGTGCCCGCATCACTGAAGCTGACCAGAACCGGCCAGACGGCATCGAGGAGGCGTTGTTTTTCCGGACGGAAAGCATATTTGCGACCGGCATACGTTCGTTTCTGCACGTAAAAAGGATGCAGAGACATGTGCATGCGCAGGCTCTGCTCGCCGGTCACCGGGTCCTTTTTCACCAGACGGTTGTAGGCGTGCCCGAGCTGCCCGCTCAGCGCCTTATAGCGCTCAGGACGATACCAGGACGGATTTTCGCATTTGGGTTTGGTGGAGTGCTCACCACGACGACGCTTCGTGCGCTTCCTTTCCGGTTCAACCAGGAAAGTGGTCGCCCTTCCCGCTTCATAGTCTTCCCAGAAACGGATCTGCTCTTCGGGTGCTAACTGACTCCAGTGTACTGCGTTATATGGAGTATTCTTCAGACCTGCCACAAGCTGTCGCTTATGGCGGAGCGATTGTGCCGTGTATTTATACACTGCACAGGGTTGAATCTCTGGTACGGTTTCATTATACTTTACCCGTATTCTGTGAGGCCCCCACTATCTTTCGTCGTTCCGCCAAGTTCGTAAGAAAGATAGTGGGGGTTTTCCTTTTATGGCTTCCGGAACATCTTCAGTCTTCTGACTTACTGCCCGTACATGCCATCTCTCCTGAATGCCTTATGGCGCATTCTGCCGTCCGGCTTTCGCCGCTTTGCTCCACAGAGTGCCACCCTCTGCACAGCTAATAACAGCCGAAATATACCCGCTTTACGTTAATTTGAAAAGCATTACAACGATCTCTTCTCTTCCAGTGCCTCCTCACTGATACCTCTAATAAGTTAATCTTGACCTGCGTCAAAAAAATAAAATCTATTTTTAAAAGCAGATTTTTCTGCTTTAGATCTTTCTTTTGGATTAAAAGATCGACTTTTGTCCTACTCACGATCATTTATCTTACAACCGATCTACCCAACAGAATAATATTCTGTTTTAATGCAATTAAACGATCTAAATAACCTTTAAAAAATCATTTTGTAGATCATTCGATCGTAAATAGAATGATTCTTAGATGATAAAACCATTTGTTACACAACCCGCCAATTGTGTAACAACAGCCTCTACAAGAGCATATTTGTTCATATGTTCGTCAGAACTGCGGATTGTCTGGACGAGGGTCAGACACCGTTTCGTGCATATGGACCAGCATGTTCGAACGCCACAAAGCAGAAGCATCATGCCTGGATCGCTTCGGCGCGGAGCGTTAAGTTTTGACGCTTTTTTGTATGTTTTTTAAGCTGTTAGTTGACTCGGTGCGTTATACTAAGTACCCTTTACTGGTCACAGGCAAAACTGTGATCGGGCGTAGGAACCCGCGTAGTCATCGTCGGCGCAGAAGTTAATTTCTTCATTTGGCGTCGTTTTTTGCCATACCATAAAGACAGGAACTTGTATTTCTTGTCGTCATCTATGGTAGCTCAGGCGGGGCAGGCATTAGCCTGGCCGGTTTCCGATGACGCCGGTATTCCTACCCCCGTCTGGGCTATCACCAATGAGCGTAGGAACTCGGTGATAGCGTTTTTAGTTGTCATCGGAGACCTTTGCTATGTCACCTCAACTGATACAGAAACTCCCGGCCATCACTCTGTTGGAAGGCATGTTTCCCGAGCTATCAACAAACCAGCTTAAAGTCTGCGTTTTTTACGCAATGGGTGTTCCTTACGACGCCATTGCTCAGAACTGTCGGCTTTCTCCCGAAACGGTACGAACCTACCTGAAGCGAAGCCTGAAGAATTTAAATCTGGAAGGATATGATGCACTTCGCTCTGCTGTGCTGATGCGAACTTTCGTTTTCATGATTAGCAATACAGCTAAAGAAAACGAAAAAATGTGAACAGGTGTCCCCATTAAAGGGGACACTTTCATGGAAATTGCATTTTGCACTTTACAGGCGATCCCAAATTGATAAACATAAACACCAAGCACAAGTTACTTTAATAAAGCAAATCACTTCAGACGGTGTCCCAGTTATTTGTATCTGGCTCATGCCCGATATATGGCGACCTTACTCTGAACTGACGTGCTGATGTTTTATTTCGCGTATCACAATACTGTGCCACTGTATTGCTGATATTAGTGCTTAGCCGTTCTTTATCTGTGAGTTCGCCAAATCACCGATACAGAACGTACTAGAGTCTGCTGGTTATATGCCTGTCAGAACTGCAGTTTATCCAGATATGGGCTGGACACTGCTTCAGACATATGATTTAGCATATTCGCCTGACATCGCAAAATCGTCCATCATGGATCGGTTTTGCGCGGAGCGTTGAACTTCGTGAATATAGAACACCTGAATAACCGGAACTGGTATCTTGCGCAATATAATACAGCCGGCAAAAACAGAGAATCTTTATTCTCATGGCTGAATGAGCAAAACGTCGTACCATGGACTCCATTAATAACAAGAAAGATAAGACGGGCAGACTCCAGGTGCTGTTACCGTGAAAGAATATTCGCTATTTTTCCAGGGTACTTTTTTATTCTGGCTAATTTTGACATTCACCCAGTATCAGCATTACGTCGACATAGCGCCTTCATTGATTTCGTGAAGTTTGGCGGTGAAATAAAACCCGTCAATAAAGATATTGTTGATGGATTAATGAAGATTTACCCGGACCCTGTGCTAAATCCGGGAGCCAGGGAAGAGCTGAATGCGGCTTCCAGCATATGGCTGACAAAAGCACAATATCAGTATCTCCTCAGAATGGAAAATACTCTCCAGCCTGAGTCGAGGATATCCCTGCTCCTGGAACTGGTATCAAATGCCGAACATCACGGCTTTATGGAGCGCCTTGTAAACATCCCATAGCCAGTATTTCCCGGCCTTCGGGCCGGGCTTTTTTCAATTCAAGAGAATATTCCGGAGTGAAGCCTGCACGAAGCCATCCCCACCATGGACTCCCCCTGTCTTTTGATGGAACCGTGTATTTCTTAATGGCGAAAGAAATAAAAGGCTTCACCCCAGAGTATTGATTCGTTTTATCAAAGGCCGGCCCGTGCCATCACGTGTGGCGGAGAGAACGGATACCGGTCTTCTTTTCATCTCACAGTAGGACATTCGCATGACCACGACAGAACATCCCGTGCGCCAGTTGCTCTGGTGTGCACTGAATGCCCTGAAAACGGCACAGGAAAACCACAATATAACCAGTGAAACCGGATTACGGCATTACCTGCTTGAATGGCTTTCTGGTGCCAGCAGACATCCTGAGTTCCGTAGTCTCCCTGGCGAAATCATGGCGTTAAAAGCATTGACCGAAAAAGATCGCAATATTCCCATCATCGGAACGCTGAATACGCTCTTTCTCAGCTCTGCCACTGTCGGGGAATGTCCGTTGTTTCGTTTTCGGGCTGCACTGGGTAAATTACAGAAAGCAGGCTGGCGCACATATGTCTGCCCATGGCCTGAGAGGGTGTTCAATGAATCCATTGAACGGGCCTGTTCCGGGAAACGTCATCTGCTACAACTAAGTCGCACCGAAGAGTGTTTTCTACCGACAGGCGATATGAGGGCACCAGTTACGTTGCAGCTGATCACTCCACTACACCGCAAAACTATGCAGCTTCTGGAAGCGGCAGAGTTAATATTCTCCGACGAAGGATTTCAGGTGGTGAGAGGATACGAACATCAATTCGGGATCGAACGCAGAGAAACCCTCTTTCACACCTTATTTATCGGGCTGCCCAGCCTGCCAGAAGATGTCTGGGGTGCAACACAGGAGCAGACGACTATCACATTACACTGAGGAAGAGCAATACATGAAACTCCAATATCGTATTCCATTAGCTATATATAGCGTCTGGTGCATTATAGCGATTTTGCTCTGCAAGGATGGCTTGTACCAGATGAACATATGGACGCTAGTAGAGATATTGGGGATGATAGCTCTCCCGCTGTTAGTCCGTCCGTTTTTCATTCTGCTTAGAATAATATTTAGGAAAAATAGTTTTAAAACCAAAGACATGTCTGACAATCACACAGTATGTGTTTTCCTGAGCGCACTCGCAGATACTTCCTCAAAGAAGGCGATAAAAAAACACTTCAAGCAATTACTCGAAAAGCTGCCCCCCTTATTACGCCAGAAGAAACGTATCTACATGAAATCCCATCTTCTGACTGAAGCCAGGACACAAAAGCTGATTTGCTCTCTGCGCCGAAAAGGGCTGGATGTAACAGCGGAACGAAGGGAATCCGCCATGAATAGCGTCATGTTCCGCATCCTCATCGTCAGCAGAATCTTATCTCAGTGGAAAGTGCCTCACATAAATCCCCGCTGTGGTATTGTCATTCTGACCCTGAAAAACGATTCTGGAAACAGGGAATAACAGTTATAAGAGCACCACGATTTCCGACAGGAAAACATACATGAAAATCAACGTAGATGACCCTGGCAAAAAGAGCTTCGCTCTCATTACGCCTCACGTGCGTTAATTCCCGACACACCCCGTGACCCGTCTTCGCAGCCTGTACCACCCTTTCTGCCGTTCCCGGGATTCTTTCTGTCACTACTCGCTTGTGCCGTTTTTTCGCAACCGGTACGTGCAGTTACGACGGTACAGCTGCTTCTTTTCCCGTTCCGAAAGGAGTCTTTGATGCCACAGCAACATCCCGGACGACTACAGGTACTGGTCGTCGACACGCACTGCAAACGCAAGCTGTTTTCAACGAAAACACAGACAGATCCCGATGAGCTTGCCCGACGCTTCTGCACGCCGGATAACTGCCTTGTGGTGGTACTATGCAACAACCGATTTCTGTTCCGCCTGGAACGTGCACCCGGTAGCCACTGCCGCTGGCGCAAGGGTAGCCGCTCCCGCCATCAGCACCTGCAGGACTGGCTGTCGTAAAAACAACAAAAACAAAAGACCTCGTCAAAACAGGAGGGGACCATGTCGTTTTTATTTAAATTAACCATCGCGATTTTGATTGTCTTTGCAATCCTTTTTCCGATTTTAATTTCATCAGATAACAAACTGTCCGCACTTTTTTGGAAGATACCAAAAGATTTCTGGGTTTTCCTGATTATCATGTACGGGGCAATCATCACGGTGGTGTTCATAGAAAGCAGTGAACAGGCACGCATCCGCCGCCAACAATATTTGCAACAGTACAAAATGCCAAATGAGATACATGAAAATGTGGTGATAGAAAACAGTATTATTTCAAGAGAAACAACAGATGACGAATCTGACATTAACACCCTGTACCTTGATTCATTTAAAAGTAAAAACAACTGCAAATCTTTTGAAACCAATTCAAATTTACTGGATAAAAATGGTAAGCCTGTGGAAATAATGGTGTGTGATGTTCAGGAACTGCATTTTTTCGTTCCAAAGAATTAAACAGTTAATCCCCCTTACTCTGTTATCTTAGTCGCCGGCATCAACTAACATGAAAAATAATAACGTACCATTATATCTATGGTTACTTTGGTGTACGTTTTGCCTGTACATCACTACCCCGTGGCAATACTTCCGTTATCTATACACTGACCACATATCACTATCTTATATATTATATTTCTGTATAGTGGTTATTATCTGCTTTTCCCCACTACTTTTCAGATGCGTGCTTCTTATCGTAAGGTCTGTATCTAAATACAACTTCACATTCTTTGCGAAAAAAAATGGCAGTAAAGAATCAAGCATACATCTTAGCCCCTATGCCGATACACGTTGCCCGGAGTCAATGAGGAAACACTGGGATGTGTTACTTTCTCTGATATCAAAAGCAATTAATAATGATGAAACCATTGTTATGCATTCACATCTCTTTACTCCTGCAAGAATAAATAAACTTATAAAGAGACTGGAATCTTATGGTTTGAATTTCTCTGTTATTACATGCCCACGGAAAACAAGTCTGTATGAAAGATTATCAATTCCTTTTGTATATCTCTTATTTCAGTGGTCTCTCCCGCATTTGCATTCGGACGGAATGACAGTCGTCATTCGTCCTCTCCAGCCGCCTCACACCAATTAACAAACACGTATATACGAACACGGAGTCTCCGTTATGAAAAAAAACTATCTGACACTTATACTGCCGTCATTATTGTCCGGCTGTGCCGGAATTTCCGGCAGCAATAACGTGGCACCATCAGATACGCCTGCTCTGGTTTTTGTTGACGGACAAATCAGTGAGAGTGCTGGCGTTCTGGCACTTACGCAACAACGTCTTTCTCCACCTAAAATAACTCCCCCCCCGAGAGTCAGCGTGCCAGAGACAGTAAAAACAGCACATCCAGTCAGCGAATCCCGACCGTTACCTTCACCAACAATAAGTCAGAATTTCTCCCGGTTAATCATTACAGGCAAGCCTGGTAGCGCCCCTGTAACACTATCGCCGACGGCCCGTAACCGGACCGTCAGTCAGTGGATAAAAACATTACTACCGGAAGGATGGAAATTCAGACAAGAGAATGCAGCCACGCCCAAGCTGAATACCAAACTGGTTTCATGGTCTGCCAATGATCAGTGGACCCGTTCTCTGAATCGGTTGCTGGAAGAACAACACCTATGGGGCCATCTGGACTGGGATAATAAAACGTTGACCGTCACAACATCAGCTGCTGCACCGGCACAGGACACGGCAACCACTATCTCGCCAGCAGCCATGGTAACCACATCCACTTCCCCTGAATCTCCAACAACAGCAAATAGCCAGAACAAACCACGAAATCCATTCAGAGGAAACAGCGTATCTTCGTCAACCCCCGCCGCCACCCCGACTCCAACCGGCTCCACAGTCAAGTCTATCCCGCTCATGACCGGAACGCCTGTTAAACCGGTATCTCAGGGTAAAGAGTGGCGTGCGCCGGCAGGCACCACATTAAGAGAGAACATTATCAAGTGGGCAGAAGAAACAAAATGCGAAAGCATGGCATCAACGCACTGGATGGTCATATGGCCACTTTCTGTAACCGATTACCGTCTGGATGCGCCTTTAATGTTCCGGGGATCATTTGAATCAGCCATGGAGCAGGTATTTGAGTTATATCGGACTGCGCAAAAACCTTTATACGCACAGGCTTCTCGCATGCAGTGCATCATTACAGTTTCTGATACAAGGGATGGTCGCTAATGGGATGGCTGGTCATGGCCGTCGGCCTGACCATTCTGATTATCACTGGTAGCTACCAGAATCAGAAGATGTCTGAAACCACAAACGCCCAGCAATATGCAAGTGCGTCTGTATGGGCAAGTCAGATACTGATGATTGCTAACAGAATCAATGATATCAGATACGTATCAGGCCAGCAGGACGGAGTAATTTCCTCAGATAAACTGGCTCTCCCTGTCACTCCGGACTCCCGAATTAAACATCAGTTACAACAGGGGCGTCTGTGGGTATGGATGCCTGAACAACCAGGTCTTGTTGAAACTTTGCGTTCAAAAAGTCGTGGTTCTGCACTAATAGGGATCTTCCAAAACGGGCAACTCACCTGGCTATCAGGAACTGCAACCGGTCTGACACCCCCGGCAGGCATTACTGCTGGTTCTGTCGTCTACGTTAACTAATCTGGATATATTCATGAAAAAATCACACCAGCGTTCAATGAAGCTGGCGGTGCTCCCCTGCATGATCGCCGTCGCTCTTTCCATCTCCGGATGTACTTTCAGCGAAATCAACAAAATGCAGAAAAAAGCACAGGAAGACTCAGCACATGCACGGGAAAAGGTATCAGCCCTTTCGGCCCGTAAATCGCAGGCTCTTACCTGGCTCGATAATCAATGGATAAACCCTGTTCCGGTCGCTCAGGTATCAAGAGAGAAAAAACAAACAGCTCCGGCCTGCTACATCACGCAGGCAAGAAAAGGAGAGATCACTCTGCAGGAACTGGGGCAACGTATTACTGCCGTATGCGGCATCCCTGTGATCATCACGCCTGACGCAGCCAATTCAACTCTTGAAGGAGGCGCTACCCGCCAGATGACAGGAACACTACCAGCACCAGATGAAAATGGGCGTCTACCGTTAAGCAGCCTGGGCAGCACAACAATGACTACCTCCACTCAGCCATTAACGCTGAATAACCTCATGTGGCAGGGAGATATCAATGGTCTTCTGGATCTGATGGCCAGCCGGAGTGGTCTGTACTGGCGCATGGATAATGGTCGGATTGTATTCTATCTGACTGAAACCAGAACGTATCCACTTCATATGCTGAACACCAAAACCAGCAGCAGTTCCAGTGTCAGCTCTGGCTCAACAAGCACAATGGGGGCAACAGGAGGCCAGGATAACTCAGCATCCGGTGATGCAACGTCCTCTCAGAGCACAACCGTTGGTCAGGAATACGATCTGTATGAAGACATCCGGAAAACTATTGAAGCAATGCTGACACCAGAAAAAGGCCGTTACTGGTTATCTGCATCGAGCTCAACGCTGACTGTCACTGATACTCCAGCTGTCCAGGAAGCCGTCGCACGATATGTGGACGAACAAAACAGTATTATGAACCGCCAGGTAGCCCTGAACGTACAGGTTCTGAGCGTCAGCAATACCAGAAACGAACAGTTCGGTCTGGACTGGAACCTTGTTTATAAATCGCTACATTCCGCCGGAGCAACGTTGAACAATGCAAGCGGAGATTTTACAGGCGCTACATCTGCAGGCGTATCAATTCTGGATACGGCAACAGGGAATGCCGCCAAATTCAGCGGTTCCAGTCTTCTGATTAAAGCGCTGAGTGAACAGGGCGATGTCAGTGTTGTGACTTCACAAGAAAGCACTGTCACAAACCTGACGCCGGTACCTATCCAGATGGCAGATCAGACGGTTTACGTCGCCCAGTCAGCAACAACAACGACTACGGATGTAGGAGCAACAACAACATTAACGCCGGGCATGATCACCACCGGATTCAATATGACCCTGCTGCCTTTAATTCAGAAAACGGGCAATCTCCAGTTGCAGATGAATTTTAATCTGTCAGATCCCCCAACAATCCGTAGCTTTACGTCAAAAGACGGAAACAGTTACATCGAAATGCCGTATACCAAACTGCGTTCACTGAGCCAGAAGGTCAATCTGAAAGAAGGGCAATCACTTGTCGTTACTGGTTTCGATCAGAACAATACGACGACAAGTAAAGCCGGTACGTTTACGCCAGCAAATCCATTATTTGGTGGTTCACAAACCGGGAAAAATGAACGCAGCACGCTTGTAATCATCATTACCCCGACTTTCCCGTCAGGAGGCAACAATGGCTGATGAAGATATCAACCCGGTTGTACTTCTCGCAGATCCTAAAGTAAATCATCGCGTGTGGGCAGCCTGTCTTAAATGGAGTCCTGTCGTAAAAAAACAGCGAGTCCCTTCTCATCAGAAACACAAGCCCCATGTAAAATCCAGACGGCTTACCTCTCTGAAAGTGACTGTAGGCAGCAGAAGTTCCCGTGGGAAGATCAGCCGCATTACCGGCACAGGAATACTGGCCAGGCCGGAGCGCAATCATTATTTTTCCCTTGCTCTGGCTTTCTGCTCATGGGTGAGAAATGGATACGGCGTCTTCCGGTACAGCGATAAGGAGCTTTTATTCCTTGCCTCCATTAATGGCCAGCCTGCCGTTATGGCTGATCTGTCAGGAAATGATGCTGATGTTGCTCAAAAGGTCAGTCTTTTTCTGACGATGAACGAAGAGCCCCCCGAAAAATGGCAGGTCGTATCTCCTCTGGAACATCCTGATAACTGGGAAAGTATTATTACCCGGTTATCATCAGCAGATCTCCGCCGTTGCAAACTTACTGTCGGCAATCGCAGCAAATTCACACTGCCTGCCGTACTTTTTTTAGTAGCAGCCAGCGCAGGCACTGTATTCTGGATGACTCAGCCAGAGCCGGATGTCGTACCGACGCCCGAGGAGATAGCTGCACGGGCAAGATTGCAGTTTAAAAAGCCCGATCCACCGCCAGAACTCCCGCATCCATGGGCATCACAACCTGTAATCAGTGATTTTCTGAAAGCCTGCGCGGACCTTCGAAAACCATCACCGGTCGCGCTAGAAGGCTGGAAACTTACCGGTGGAACATGTACTCCCGAGACATTCACACTGATTTACGAACGACAGCCAGGAGGAACTATTGAAGGCTTTCTGGCAAGAAGCAAAGAAATCTTTAATGTTATTCCTGACTTTAACCTTAAAGATGGTGCACGCCTGGCTTCTGTAACCCGGCCACTGCCTTCCCTGCCCCGCAGGGATGAGGCAGTCCCTACCCCCTCAGAACAACTGATGCGGGTGTTCAGTAAGCGTGCAGCAAGAACCGTATTGACGGGGATGTGTTATTCAGTCGGCAGTGC